>JBDUAP010000349.1:0-3165 GCA_040004585.1 Sporichthyaceae bacterium | reverse complement strand
TCCTCGACGAATACCAGGACACCGGTGAGTCGCAACGTGTGCTGCTCACCTCACTTTTCGGCGACGGTCGTTGTGTCACCGCGGTCGGCGACCCCCGCCAGTCCATCTACGGCTGGCGCGGCGCTAGCGCCGGCAACCTCCAGAGGTTCGGTGCCGACTTCGGCGGCAACCGCGAGAGTGGCCTGACCCGGTCGTTCCGCAACGGCGAGGCCATTCTCACCGTCGCGAACGCTGTCGCCGAAGGCCTGCCCGTCGACGGACTCGCCCAGCGGCCGCTGGTTCCCGGACCCGGCCGGGCCGGCACTGGTCACGTGGAGTGCGCCCTTGTCGAGACCGTGGCCGAGGAGGCGTCACTGGTGGCCGACCGACTCGTCTCGGTCCACGACCGGGGCGTTGCCTGGGGCGAGATGGCGGTCCTCAGCCGCAAGCGGTCCGGCTTCCCCCGGCTCGAGCAGGCGTTGAGCGAGCGGGGCGTCCCGGTCGAAGTCGTCGGCCTGGGCGGCCTGCTCGTGCGCCCCGAGGTGGCCGACGTCGTCGCCACCCTGCAGGTGCTCGGCGACGCGACCGCGGGTTCGGCACTTCTGCGGCTGCTGGGTGGTCCACGCTGGAGACTCGGTCCCAGGGACCTCGCGCGGCTCGGGGAGCGGGCAGCGACGCTGGCGCGGAAGGCAGCGCCCCGCGACGCCGACCCCCAGGTCGCTGAATACGACGTGGTCGACGAGCGCAGCATCGTCGACGCGCTGGACGACCTCGGAGCGCCAAGCGCCTACAGCGATGAGGGATACGCCCGACTCGTCGCCGCTCGCGACGAGCTCCGCGAGCTGCGGCGCTGGACCTGGCAGCCGTTGCCCGATCTGGTCGCCCACGTGGCCCGGTCCACCGGTCTTGATGTGGAGCTCGCGGCTCGTGCCGCAGAGGACATTGACGCGCTGGCTGACCTCGACCGGCTCGTCGAGGAGGCTGACGACTTCGTGCAGCAAGGTGACGACCCCGGCCTCGTCGAGTTCCTCGCCTACCTCGAGGCAGCGCGAGAGCAGGAAGACGGGCTCGAGGTCGACCAGCCGGGAGCACCCGGCGAACGGGTCCGGGTGATGACCGTGCACGCCGCCAAGGGCCTGGAATGGAAGGTCGTCGCGGTCACTGGGATGAGCAAGAAGGTGTTCCCCTCCGAGGGACAGGCGGTGACCAACTGGGCCAGACAGGCGCAGACATTGCCGTTCGAGCTGCGCGGTGACGTCTCCGCGCTGCCGTCGCTGGACTGGCTCGGTGCGGCCGACGGCAAGGCGCTGGCCCAGGAGCTGGAGCGGTTCAAGGCGGCCTGCGAATTGCGCGCGCTGGTCGAGGAGCACCGCCTCGCTTACGTCGCGGTGACCCGGCCGCAGGAGCTGTTGCTCTGCACCGGCTACTGGTGGGACGAGACGAAGACCCCACGTGGCCCCTCGGTACTGCTCGACCTCGTCCACCGCACCCTTCCGACCGCCGGTGGCCACTTGCTCAGCTGGGCGGCGGAGCCTGAGCCCGACGCGGCCAACCCTGCCGTCGTCGACCCGGCCCGAGCGGCCTGGCCGCTCGACCCGCTCGGTGGCCGGCGCGGCGCTGTCGAGGCCGGCGCCGCCCTCGAGCGGGCCGCCGCCGGCGACGGCGGCGGAGGGCCCGCGGATGCCAGCCGCTGGGACGACGAGGTGGAGCTGTTGCTCGCCGAGCACGAGCGGCTGCGGCGGCGCACCGACGGTGTGGCGCAGGGTGTCGTCCTGCCCACCACGCTGTCGGTGTCGCAGCTCGTGGAGATGCGCCGTGACCCCGCCGAGCTGGCGCGCGCGCTGCGCCGCCCGGTGCCGCAGCCACCGCGACCGCAGGCGCGTCGCGGGACCCGGTTCCATCTCTGGCTGGAGGAGACGTGGGGACAGCAGCGGTTGCTCGACCTCGACGAGCTGCCCGGTGCCGCTGACGAAACCGCGCCCGTTGACGACGACCTGGCCGCCCTTCAGGAGGCGTTCCGAGCCAGCGACTGGTGGGCGCGCACGCCGCACGAGCTGGAGGTTCCGTTCGACCTCAAGCTCGCCGGCCTCGTTCTGCGCGGTCGCATCGACGCCGTGTTCGCCGACCATTCGGACGGCTTCGTCGACGTGGTCGATTGGAAGACCGGGCGGCCCAAGAAGGGAGAGGACGCGGCGGTCGCCGCCGTCCAGCTCGCGGTCTACCGGCTGGCATGGCATCACCTCAGTGCAGTCCCCCTGGACCGCATCCGCGCCGCGTTCCACTACGTCGCGCACAACCGAACGGTGCGTCCGGCCGACCTGCTCGGCCACGACGAGCTGATCTCGTTGATCCGGTCGGTGCCCGAAGGCGGCGCCGACCCGCGCTAGAGAGCGAGGTCGACGCGCACGGCGCAGTGGTCGGAGACCGGCAACCGCAGCGCCTGCACGTCGCGGACCGCTGACTCCGGGATGCCGTGCGAGAACACGTGGTCGAACTGCACGCGCGGCCGGTACGACGGGTAAGTCGCCACGCGTGCCAGCTGCACCCACCCCGACGCCACCCGGGACACGGCACCCGGCAGGTTGAAGTCGCCGACCAGCAGCCGCGGTCCGGGAAGGGCAAGGGCCCACCGGGTGAGTGCGCGCAGCTGGGCGACGTTCCAGCCCGGCACGAACGACAAGTGCGCCGTGACGACCGTCATAGGCCCGCGCGGGCCGTCGAGCACGGCCGCCAATGCGACCCTCGGCTCGTCCGGGATCCGGGTCAGGCCCTTCACGCCCGGCACCATCAACGGCATCGCCACCGGCGCGGGACCGAACCGTCGTACGTGCCACTCCCGCACGGGCAGCCGCGAGACGAGACCGACACCGTAGGTCGGGCCGAGCGTCAAAGCGCCGTCGTCCTCGGTGGCCGTCGTCCAGGTCGCCGACCGTCCCGGTGTCCCGTGCAGTGCGGGCACGAACCGCCAGTGCGAGGCGCCGAGGGCGTCGGCCACGATCGCTGTCTGGTCCAGCGACGACGACCGTTCCTGCAGACGGTCCACCTCCTGCAGCCCGAGCACGTCGGCGTCGATCGCGGTGGCGGCGGCGCGCAGGTCTGCCTCCTCGACCCGGAGGTGATCCAGCGAGCGTCCGTGCAGCAGGTTGAACGTCGCGATGCGCAGCTTCCCGGACACCGGGGTGACGC
>JBDUAP010000348.1:0-3166 GCA_040004585.1 Sporichthyaceae bacterium | reverse complement strand
TAGGTGCAGGCCATCTGGTCGAACGCGGGCGCCTGCGCGGCGGGCGCCTGCTCGCCGTCGGCGAGGTGGCGCGGGCGTGCCAGGGCGAAGATGCCGTAGGCCGCGGTGCCGGCCGAGATCGCGCGGCTGAAGGTGAAGGTCATGCCCCGACCCTAGGGACGCCTCCGAAGGGGTGTGGCCCGGATTCACCCTGATGGGCGCGGGTGCGGGTCGTTGGCGCGGGCTACGTTCGACGGAGGACGCACGACGAACCAACCAGGAGGCTCCCCCGTGACCGACACCACCGAGCGTGAGCGCGTGGTCGAGCTGATGCGCTCGTCACCGATCGCGATGCTCACCCACCTCGACTCCACCGGAGCGCTGGTGAGCCACCCGATGGCGACCCAGGACGTGGACCCGGACGGCGCGCTGTACTTCATCGCCGAGCGCAGCTCGCAGAAGGTGCAGGACCTCGAGCAGCGGCCGACGGTCAACGTGTCATACAGCAACCACGGGTCCTGGGTCTCCGTTTCCGGCACCGCGCGGATCGTCAACGACGAGGCGAAGCTGGCCGAGCTCTGGGACTCGTTCACGAGCGCGTGGCTCGAGGGCGGACCGGACAACCCGGAGAACGTGCTGATCCAGGTCGACCCCGACGCGGCGGAGTACTGGGACGCACCCGGCGGCAGCAAGGTCACCCAGCTCGTCAACCTGGTGAAGGCCAAGACCACCGGCAATCGGATCGAGGGCGACAACGCGACCGTGGACCTGTGACGCTCACGCCCGCACTGGTGGGCCGCGTGCGACTCCCCCGCGGCTCGCTCTTCGGCGCCCACCACCTCGGCGTCTGGGGACTCCTGATCCTGGTCGCGGTGATCGTGCTGCTGGTCTACCTCAACCAGCGCCGACGCTGAACCCGCCGTACGACGAGCCAGACGCCGACCAGGAGCGCCCGATGGCCACCGCCTCCAGGACCACCACTCGCCTGTCCACCCCGGGCCAGTCCGGCTCGGGGAAGTCGCGGGTCGGCCGGTCCAGCAGCAACGTCGCGGAGGAGTTCTCCTCGGTGCTGTTCGGGTTGACCGACACCTGGCGGTAGGAGTTCCTCTCGACGTCGACGACGTAGACCCGCTCCCGCACGAATTTGGTCCTGGGATGCACGTCGAGCACCACCGTCGTCGGTGACGCCCAGCCCATCACCTCGGCCTCGCCCGCCGGGATCCTGACCGTGCGCGCGGGACCGGACAGAGAGCCGACGTACAGCGACGATGCGGAGTCGTCGACCGCTGCGAACCGGTCGCTCCCGGGCGCGAACCGGATCGACCCCAGCGTGGCGTCGCCGAGCGGCCCGCTGGAGAAGCGCAGTCCGCGACCGTCGGGGATGCTGAACCGCAGCCGCTCTCCGCGCTTCTCGACCACCAAGCCGGAGTCGGAGACGGCCGCGCCGACCGTGTCAGCAGACGGGAGCATCAGCGGGGACCGCATGGTCCCGTCCACCCGGAGCCGTTCCTTGCGATAGCCGCTGCAGCTCCGGTTGGGGACGCCCACGAAGGTGTCGTACGACGCCCAGCGGCCGTTGGGCGACACGGCGATCCGCGACACCTGGATCCCTGCGGGCAGTCGTCGTGGCGAAGGTGACCGTGCCCGTCCCCAGGTCGAGCCGGGCGATGCCGCTCGGCACGGACGCGGCGTCACGGTCACGGGCGGCCAGTTCGAACCAGCTGTAGAACAACGTCCGCCCAGAGGGCGACAGTGTGAACAGTGGGCCGTCACCGGTGTGCAGCCCGACGATCTCGAAGCGCGGCAGGTCCAGCGCGTGGTAGCCGCCGTCCGTCGCACTGACCACGATCGGTGCTCCGGACTGCGTTGGGAAGGCCACCGACGCCCTGCCCACCGCCAGGTCCTTCTCCAGGGGCGCGGCTACCTGGCCGTTGCCGGCCCGGGCGAACGGCCCCTCCGGCACCTCGTAGATCTCCGTCGGGAAAGCAGGTGCGCCGGCGGTCGCCGCCGGTGGCGCCGCCCCGTCTCCGCCAGGCACCAGGAGAAGCGCGCCCGCACCAGCGATGGCGGCCACCGCGGCCACAGCACGCAGCGCTACGCCCCGGCGGTGGGCACGCCGACCGCGGCGGAAGGTGTCCGGGGTGACTGCTGCGGTCCGCGACCGTTCGGCGGTGGCGTCCAGTGCCCGGCGCAGACCGGTGGTGGTCATGCGCCCGCCGGTGGTGTGACTTCACGGTGCCCACGCCGATCCCGAACGCGGCCGCGGTCTGCCCCTCACCCTGTACGACGCGTGACGACCCGGATCGGGAGGTCAGCAGACCCGGCTTCTCTCAGTCGTCGTCCTCGTCGGAGGCGACCTCGTTGTGGGTGCCGGGCCGGGGAGCCCACGGCAGCTCCTTCGACGGACGTACGACGATCAGCCGGTCGCCCCGCGCGAGCTGGGTGACGGCGGGGTCGAAGTAGCGGAAGACCTTGTCGTCACGCGCCACCGCGATCACCTGGTCGGGCAGCTGCTGCGGCTGCTTGCCGACCTCGGAGACCAGCAGCTCGCGCTCGGCCACCTCGAGGCCCTCGCCGTACGTCAGCAGGTCCTCCATCACCGCTCCGAGGGTCGGGCTCAGCGACGACAGACCGAGCAGCCGGCCGACCGCGTCGGAGGAGGTGATCACCGAGTCGGCGCCGCTCTGCTTGACCAGCTGCACGTTGTCGGACTCACGCACCGCGGCGACGATGTAGGCGTCCGGGTTGAGCTGACGGACGGTCAGCGTGGAAAGCACGGTCGAGTCGTCGCGGCCGGTCGTGATGATCACCTGCGACGCCCGGTCGACGCCGGCCCGTCGCAGCACCTCGCGCCGGGTGGCGTCGCCGGCCACCACCGGCAGGCCGTCGGCGTTGGCATCCTCGAGCGCGGTGGAGCCGGGATCGACGACGACCACCTTCTCCTTGTCGACGCCGTTGCTGAGCAGCAGTCCGACGGCGCTGCGACCCTTGGTGCCGTAGCCGATGACGACGACGTGATCGTCCATCTTCTTCCTCCACCGGGCAACCCGGAACTGCTCGCGGCCCTGGGAGGCGAGGACCTCCAGGGTGGTGCCGATCAAGAGGACCAGGAACGCGATCCGGGCCGGGGTGACCACAAACGCGTTCACCAGTCGCGCGCCCTGCGTGAACGGGGCGATGTCGCCGT
>JBDUAP010000347.1:0-3168 GCA_040004585.1 Sporichthyaceae bacterium | reverse complement strand
CCTGGGTCACGCCGGGCGGAGCGGCAGGGCCAGGTGGGAGCGTCTTCAGGACCACCCGCCAAGCCCCAAGAGCGCCGAGCCAGGGCACGGCAAGCAGGCCGAACGTGACGAGGCGCCGCTCGGAGTATCGAAGCGACACCATGAGCGCGATCAGAACGGAAATGACGAGGCCCTCGTTCTTGACCATGCCGCACATGAGCGAGAGGACGACCGACACCGTCAGCTCCGCCGACCTCCGCGGCAGCAGGAGTCCGAAGACCAGCGCCGCTTCGCCGGCAGCGGCGTAGGGCAGGTCCTGGTGCCCCCACGCGGAGCTCAGCGTCGCGAAGTAGAGGGCGGCGGAGGGTACGACGAGCGCGCCCAGGCGCCCGAACCACTGCGGCCTGCCCATCAGCCGGGCGACGCCGAGTGCAAGGAGGACCAGCGCGCAACCGGTCACCGAGGCCATCAGCACCTTGGCAGCGAAGTAGTTGACCGCACCGGTGAGGTCCCACATAACAGCCGGGACTGTCGACGGCAACGGCGGGTACTGGGCATGCAAAGCGCCGTCGTAGGGGCTGGTGAATGGACTGGTGAGCTGTTCGCGCACGTAGTCGGGGCCTACCAGGAACCACCGTCCGCGGGAGTACCAGAACGAGTGGACGTCCCAGGAGAGCGCGCGGCTACCGGCCCACAACGTGGCGGTGGCACTTCCGACGAAAGCGGCGAGCAACGTCCACGGGTCGAAGCGCAGGGCAGCCTTGTCGCGGTCGAGGCGCCGTCCGAGCAGGACGCAGAACAGGTTCACGACCAACGCGACCGCGACCCAACCCCAGATGAGCGTCACGCCGAGCAGGACGGACACCGTCGCTCCGAGTGCGATGGTGACGGCCCCGATGATGGGTGCGAGGAACAGTGAGACGGCCCTCTGGCCGATCAGGGCGAGAACCGGAAGGACGCCGGGGACGACGAGCGCCAAGGCGCCGACGAGCAGCTGCGGAGCCGTGCTCACGAGATCCGCCGCACTTGCGGTGTGAACTGGGAACATCGAGTCGTCCCCGTCGCGGGAACCAGCCGGAGCTCGTAGTCGGCCTCACGAGGCTCGTCGACCACCTGGGCATAGGGAGCGACCATCTCCAGCGCCCGCTGGTAGTTGAGCAGCGGCTGGTCCATGGGCACGACGACCAAGGCGTCGCGCGGCAGGAGGGAGTCGATCCTGCGCTCGAGGCACCGCCAGCCTGCCTCTCGACGGTCCGCCGCGGTCCGGGCGGCGGACGAGACGGTCTCGGCAGACATGTCGGCGCCCTTCTGGGCAGCGACGGCAACGGGCGCGAATGCGCCAACGGTCACGGCGAGAGCGGCGAGCGAGCGCAGGGCACCCAACCGGGCACGGTCGGCACCGATGTGATCGCCTCCAGCAGTGATGTCCGTTCAGGGCCGAGCGCGTCATCGGCTGACAGGCGAGCCTACCGACGCCCGGATTGATCGGCCAATTCGGCGGCCCGCCTATATTGACCCGGGGAAACGCGCCCTGACAGGAGGACACCGGTGGCACGCATCTCCGAGGGCGCCGAGGTCGACGCGCGCGCGGAGCTCGGTGAGGGAAGCGTGGTCTGGCCGCTGGCGCAGGTGCGCGAGGGAGCCCGCCTCGGCCGCGGCTGCGTCGTGGGTCGCGGGGTCTATATCGGCCCCGACGTCCAGATCGGCGACAACGTCAAGATGCAGAACTACGCCCTCGTCTACGACCCCGCCCGTCTCGAGTCGGGAGTGTTCATCGGGCCCGCCGTCGTGCTGACCAACGATCTCTACCCTCGCTCGGTCGAGCCGGATGGTTCGCGCAAGAGCAGTGCCGACTGGGCTCCGTTGGGCGTCGTCGTCCGCGAGGGTGCCTCGGTCGGCGCCCGGTCCGTGGTCGTGGCCGGATGCACGATCGGCCGGTGGGCGCTGGTCGCGGCCGGGTCGACGGTCACCCGAGACGTCGCCGACTTCGCCCTGGTGGCCGGCGCACCTGCGCGGCGCATCAAGTGGGTGGGCCGGGCCGGCGTACCGCTCGAGGACCAAGGCGGCAACGTCTGGCGCTGTCCCAGGACGGGCAGTCTCTACCGGGAGACAGACGGCGTACTCACGGAGGAGGGCTCATGATCCCCATCGCCAAACCCTTGATCGGCGACGAGGAACGCGCTGCCGTCGACCGCGTCCTCCGATCCGGCGGGATGGCCCAGGGGCCCGAGGTGGAAGCGTTCGAGAAGGAGTTCTCGAGTCTCGTCGGTGGTCGACACTGCGTGGCGGTCAACTCCGGCACCTCGGCCCTGCACCTCGCGCTCGTCGCGATGGGAATCGGCGCCGGCGACGAAGTGATCGTGCCGTCGTTCTCGTTCGCGGCGACCGCCAACGCTGTTTGCCTTGCCGGAGCGACCCCCGTATTCGTCGACATCGATCCGGAGACCTACTGCATCTCGCCATCAGCGGTCGAGGCCGCCGTGGGGCCGAAGACTGCCGCCGTCATGCCGGTACACCTCTACGGCCTGCCGGCGGCGATGGCCGAGCTGGAGGCGATCGCGAGCCACCACTCGCTCGCGATCATCGAGGACGCGGCCCAGGCACATGCAGCGTCCATCGAAGGTCGAAACGTCGGGGAGTTCGGTCTGACTGCGTGTTTTAGCTTCTACCCCACGAAGAACATGACCACCGGTGAGGGCGGACTCGTCGTCACGCCATCAGAAGAGGTCGCCCGCATGTTGCGGCTGTTGCGGAACCAGGGCATGGAGCGCCGCTACGAGAACGAGGTCGTGGGCTTCAACGTCCGGATGACCGACATCGCCGCCGCCATCGGCCGGGTGCAGTTGACCAGGTTGGCCGGCTGGACCGCTGATCGTCAGCGCAACGCCGACTACCTGACCGAACGCCTCACAGCGGTCACCCCGCCGACGGTCGCGCCCGGTGCCACGCACGTCTATCACCAGTACACCGTTCGCTCCGCCGACCGAGACGGCTTGCACCAACGTCTGACCGACCGCGGCGTCGGCAGTGGTGTCTACTACCCGACGCCCATCCACCGCCTTCCGTCGTTCGCGCTCGATCTCGACCTGCCGGTTACGGCCAAGGCCGTCGACGAGGTCTTGTCCCTGCCGGTTCACCCCGCCCTGTCCACGGACGACCTCGATGCCATCGTGGCGGCGGTGAACGACC
>JBDUAP010000054.1:0-10692 GCA_040004585.1 Sporichthyaceae bacterium | reverse complement strand
GGACACGCGGCTGTGGATGGATTTCCGGCCGTACGCCGAGCGCCTGTAAGGTGGTCGACGGATGTCCGGGCCCGCCGTCAGCGGTGGTGACCGGGCATGTGCACGAAAACGCTGCAGCCCTCCTGTCACGGATCGACCGTGGCCGCCAAGTCCAGAGGAGGTGGGTTCTCCGCATGCGTCACTACGAACTGATGGTCATCCTCGATCCCGAGATCGAGGAGCGCACCGTCGCCCCGGCCCTCGACCAGTTCCTCACGGTCGTGAAGACCGACGGTGGCAGTGTCGAGAAGGTCGACATCTGGGGCCGGCGTCGGCTCTCCTACGAGATCGCCAAGAAGACCGAGGGCATCTACGCGGTCATCGACCTCCGGGCCGAGCCGGCCACGGTCAAGGAACTCGACCGCCAGCTCAACCTCAACGAGGTCGTGCTGCGGACCAAGCTCATCCGCCCCGACCAGCGCTAAGAGAAGCAGAGGCTAGACATGGCAGGCGAAACCGTCATCACCGTCGTCGGCAACCTGGTCGAGGACCCCGAGCTGCGCTTCACCCCGAGCGGTGCGGCCGTGGCTGCGTTCCGGATCGCGTCCACACCGTCGCGCTTCAACAAGGACACCTCGAAGTGGGAGGACGGCGACAGCCTCTTTCTGCGGTGCAGTGTCTGGCGCCAGGCAGCTGAGAACGTCGCCGAATCACTGCAGCGCGGCATGCGCGTGATCGTCCAGGGCCGGCTCAAGCAGCGCGAGTGGGAGACCAAAGAGGGCGAGAAGCGCACGTCCTACGAGATCGACGTCGACGAGGTCGGGCCGAGCCTGAAGTTCGCAACGGCGAAGGTCGTCAAGACCCAGCGCGGCGGCGGTGGTGGTGGCTTCGGCGCCGGCCAGCCGGCCGACGACCCGTGGGCCTCGGCAAGCCCGGCCGCAGGCGCTGCGGCACCCGCCGGCAACAGCGGCGGCTGGGGAGCTGCCGGTTCCTCGGCCGGAGACGAGCCTCCCTTCTAATCCCCCTTCCCCCTGACCATCCCGGCACCGCGCCGGGCATCCAGCGACTGGAGCACCACGATGGCCAAGCCACCCCCCCGCAAGATCAAGAAAAAGGTCTGTCAGTTCTGCAAGGACAAGACGGCCTACATCGACTACAAGGACACCGGCCTGCTGCGGAAGTTCATCTCCGACCGTGGCAAGATCCGCGCGCGCCGGGTGTCCGGCAACTGCACCCAGCACCAGCGTGACGTCGCGATGGCCGTGAAGAACAGCCGCGAGATGGCGCTGCTCCCCTACACCAGCACCGCGCGCTGAGAGGGGCGACACAGATGAAGCTCATCCTCACCCAGGAGGTCGCCGGCCTCGGCGGTCCCGGTGACATCGTCGAGGTCAAGGACGGTTACGGCCGCAATTTCCTGCTTCCCCGCGGTGCCGGCATCCGCTGGACCCGGGGCGGCGAGAAGCAGATCGCCTCGATCCGCCGCGGCCGCGAGGTGCGCCAGGTCGCCGACCTCGGTTCCGCCCAAGAGGTCAAGGGCCAGCTGGAGAACCTCACCGTGACGCTGCCGGTCAAGGCAGGTGACGCCGGTCGCCTGTTCGGCTCGGTCACGGTCGCCGACATCGTCGACGCGGTCGCCAAGGCCGGCGGCCCGAAGATGGACAAGCGGCGGATCGAGATCGGTCAGCCGATCAAGACCGTCGGCACCCACCAGGTGACCGTGCGGCTGCACCCGGAGGTCGCCGCGACGGTCTCCCTCGACGTCGTCAGCTCCTAGCGCCCCCGCTCGCCTCCCCGGTTCGACCACGTTCGGTAGGTGAGACCTCGCGACACCAGGCGGACCTGCCTGGTGTCGCGTGGTTTGGCCTGTTGGAGTACCAACTCGCCGCCGCTAGAAAGGGAGACACCATGCGAACTGCCAACTGGAGAGGCCTCGCGGTCTCGCGCATCGGGCTTGGCGCGATGGGCATGTCCGGCCAGTACGGGCCGGCCACCGACGAGGACGAGTCCATCCGGACGATCCACCGGGCACTCGAGCTCGGGGTCACCCTGATCGACACCGCCGAGATCTACGGGCCCTACCACAACGAGGAGCTCGTCGGCCGCGCGATCAAAGACCGTCGCGACCAGGTCGTGCTTGCCACGAAGTTCGGAATGATCTCGCACACCGGTCGTGACCCCGGGACCCTGGACAGCAGCCCCGCCAACATCCGCATCGCCATCGAGGGCTCGCTGACGCGGCTCGGCACGGACTACATCGACCTGTACTACCAGCACCGAGTCGACCCGAACACCCCGATCGAAGACACCGTCGGCGCGCTGGCCGAGCTGGTCGGAGAGGGCAAGATCCGCCACATCGGGCTCTCCGAGGCGTGGGTGGAAAACATCCGTCGCGCGCACGCCGTACACCCGATCACCGCGCTGCAGTCGGAGTACTCGCTGTGGACCCGGGACCCCGAAGACGAGGTGCTGCCGCTGCTGCGCGAGCTCGGCATCGGCTTCGTGCCCTACTCCCCACTCGGCCGCGGATTCCTCACCGGTGCGATCCGCTCGGCAGACGAGATCGGGGACAGCGACTTCCGCAAGACCAACCCGCGGTTCGCCGACGAGAACTTCGCGCACAACCTGAATCTCGTCGACGAGGTGCGCAAGATCGCCACCGAGGTCGGCGCGACCCCCGCCCAGGTCGCGCTGGCCTGGCTGCTCGCCCAGGGCGAGGACATCGTCCCGATCCCCGGCACCAAGCGGGTGTCTCGCCTCGAGGAGAACGTCGCCGCCGACGCTGTTCGGCTGACCGACGAGCAGCTCGACAAGCTCATCAAGGTCACGCCACCCGCTGGCGAGCATCACAACGAGGACCAGATGCGGATGCTCGACCGCTGACCAAGCGGTCGGAGCACCGCACCGATCTTGAACTTTTCTTTTCTCCACAGGCCGTGGACGACGTTGTCGCACGCCAGGCACCGATCCACAGGTCGTTCCGGCTGCAATTCACACCCCCGTCCCCAGGGGATGCACAACCGGCACGCTCGTGCTCCCCAGGGGCGTCCCCCGCTTGTCCACAGGCTGGGTTGATGCACGCGGCCTGGGCCCATACCGTCGGCGCGCTGTCGGCGAAAACTGTCGGACCCCACTGACCTACTGGGAGTCGACAGGGCAACCGACCACACCGGGGAGGGGTGAGTGTGCGGTGAGCGTTGCGGAGTTCCCGAGCGCACAGTCGCACGCCCAATTCGAGCGCACACCACCCCAAGACGTCGCCGCCGAGCAATCTGTCCTCGGCGGCATGCTGCTGTCCAAGGACGCCATCGCCGACGTCGTCGAGGTGGTGCGCGGCCACGACTTCTACCGGCCCGCTCACGAGCTGGTCTACGAGACGGTCCTCGACCTGTACGGGCGGGGCGAGCCGGCCGACGCGGTCACCGTCTCGGCCGAGCTGCAGAAACGCGGCGAGCTGACCCGGGTCGGCGGCGCGCCCTACCTGCACACCCTCATCTCGTCGGTCCCCACTGCCGCCAACGCGGGCTACTACGCGCGGATCGTGCGCGAGACCGCGGTGCTGCGCCGACTCATCGAGGCGGGCACGAAGATTGTCCAGATGGGCTTCGCCGGCGACGGCGACGCCGACGACGTGGTCGACGCCGCACAGGCCGAGGTCTACGCCGTCACCGACCGTCGTACGTCGGAGGACTACCTCCCGCTCTCGGCGATCATGGAGGGCACCCTCGACGAGATCGAGGCGATCGGCTCGCGCGGTGGCGAGATGGTCGGGGTGCCGACGGGGTTCGCCGACTTCGACGAGCTGACCAACGGGCTGCATCCCGGACAGATGATCGTCGTCGCGGCCAGACCGGCCGTTGGGAAGGCGCTGGCACTCGACACCCTCCTGCCCACGCCCGACGGCTGGACGACGATGAGCGAGGTGTCCGTCGGCGACCAGCTGCTCGGTGCCGACGGCCGACCCACCACCGTGGTCGCGGCCACGCCCGTGATGTTGGACCGCTGCTGCTATGAGGTCGTCTTCTCCGACGGTTCGACGATCGTCGCCGACGCCGAGCACGGTTGGCTGACCGACACCAGGGCGTCACGACCCTCGGTGAAGACCACGGAGCAGATCGCTGGATCGATGCACCGAGATGGTTCCAAGATCGGTCGTCGCCATCGTGTGAGGAACGCGGCAGCGCTCGCATTGCCTGACGTGGACCTGCCTATTGCGCCCTACGCGCTCGGCGCCTGGCTCGGCGAAGGTTGCATCAGGGCCGGGCGTTTCACGAGCAGTGATCCTGAGATCGCCATGTACCTCGGCATCGAAGTTGCAGAAGTCAGAGCGGAGGATCGCCTTCAGGACCTTCGGGTGCTCGGCGAGAAGCACATTCCGGCGAGTTATCTGCGTGCGTCGGAAGCGCAGCGGCGCGAGTTATTGGCCGGTCTGCTCGACACTGACGGCACAGTCACGGCCGGCGGTTCCGTGCAGTTCGCCGTCACGTCACAGCGGCTGGCGATGGACACCCGCGAGCTGATCGTCAGCCTGGGCTACAGGTGCGGGCTGTCCACGAAGCGAGTCAAAGGTCGGCGCGAGTCCAGCTCCACCGCCTACATCCTGACTTTCTCGACAAACGACGACGTCTTCCGGCTCGAATGCAAGCGCCTGGTCCACAAGGAGCGCCGCTCCGGCCGCGACGCGAAGATCGGCTCCCGCTACATCGTCGACGTTCGCCACGTCGCGAGCGTGCCGGTGCGGTGCGTGCAGGTGGACAACGCCGAGCACCTCTACCTCGCCGGGCAGGCAATGGTGCCCACGCACAACTCGACGCTCGGGCTCGACATCGCAAGATCGGCGGCGATCAAGCACCAGCTGACGACCTGCGTGTTCTCGCTGGAGATGAGCCGCAACGAGATCACCATGCGGCTGCTGTCGGCCGAGGCGCGCGTCTCGCTGCACCACATGCGCACCGGCAAGCTGACCGACGACGACTGGACCAGGCTCGCGCGTCGGATGGGCGAGGTGTCCAACGCGCCGCTGTTCATCGACGACTCACCCAACATGTCGATGATGGAGATCCGGGCCAAGTGCCGGCGGCTCAAGCAACGCCACGATCTCAAGCTCGTCGTCGTCGACTACCTCCAGCTGATGACCAGCGGCAAGCGGGTCGAGAGCCGTCAGCAGGAGGTGTCGGAGTTCTCCCGCGCCCTCAAGCTGCTGGCCAAGGAGCTCGAGGTGCCGGTCATCGCCATCTCCCAGCTCAACCGTTCGTCCGAGCAGCGCACCGACAAGAAGCCGCAGATGTCCGACCTGCGCGAGTCCGGCTGCCTGCCGGCGTCGACACGGATCATGCGGGCCGACACCGGCGCCGAGGCCACCCTCGGCGACCTGATGGCTGCTGGCGCGACCGACATCCCGGTGTGGTCGCTGGACGAGTCACTGCGCTACCGCCCGCGCACCATGACGTCGGTGTTCTCCAGCGGACGCAAGGAGGTCTTCACCCTCACGCTCGCGTCGGGCAAGACCGTGCAGGCGACGGCCAATCACCCCTTCCTGACGTACGACGGGTGGTGCCCGCTCGGCCGGCTCGCCCCCGGGGCGCGGGTGGCGGTCCCGCGTCACCTCCCCGGTCCGCTCGATTCGTCGGACGACTGGTGCGATGCCGACGTCGCCGCTCTCGCATCGGCCGATCTTCTGCCTGACGATGTCTTCGCATTGCCCAAGAGGCAGATTGCCCTGCTCCTCTGGAATCTGTGGCGCGACCGCGGCGTCGTCGACGCCGACCGAACCGGTCACGGTGTGATCGCGCTGCGGCCCGGTGACCGCCGGATCGCCGAGGCCGTGTCCCGGTTGTTGCTGCGGTTCGGGATCTCCTCGGTGCTGCGACCCGCCTCACTAGACATCGCCGAGACCGATGACCAGCGCCGGTTCCTCCAGGAGATCGGATTCCCCGGTCCGGAAGCGGCCCGGATGCTGAGGCGTGTTCTCGTCGAGACGCAGTCCCGCGGCGCACGTGTCGCGCGTGACGACGACGTGTGGGCGCGGGTCGAGCGGCTCTTCGACCACGACCCGGCCCGGGTCAGCGCCGGGAACGTCGCGGTCCTCGACCACGCACGGCCCGTTCTCTCCGACCTGGCAGTGACGCTGTCGGAATCCGACCTCGAGATCGCCGCCACCAACGATGTTCTCTGGGACGACGTCGTCTCTATCGAGAGCGTCGGCGTGCAGGAGGTGTTCGACGCGACCGTGCTCGGCACCCACAACTTCGTTGCCGACGGCATCGCGGTGCACAACTCGATCGAGCAGGACGCCGACATGGTCGTCCTGCTGCACCGCGAAGAGCTCTACGAGCGCGAGTCGCCGCGTGCCGGCGAGGCCGACTTCATCGTTGCGAAGCACCGCAACGGCCCGACCGCCACCATCACCGTTGCGTTCCAGGGCCACTACTCGCGCTTCGTCGACATGGCCCAGAGCTAGGCGCGGCAGACCGCGCACTCGCGCCATCCGGAATGACCGCGTCGAGCATGTCGCCGGCGGCCGAGTAGCACCAGCACCCGGTGCCGGAAGCCCTTCGGGTAGGAGGCCTCGTTGCTGCCGCAGCCAGTTCGGCGCTGGCGGCTATCCGACATCGCGTTCGGCCGTGGCGCGCTCGGTGCTGAGAGGATCGGCGGATGTTCCTCACGTGCTGCCTCAACGGCGTGCGGCAGCGATCCGAGCATCCGGCGCTACCGATCACGCCGCTCGAACTCGCTCGTGACGTCGCTCGGGTCGTCGCCGCCGGAGCGGACGCGGTCCACATCCATGCCAAGCACCACGCAGGCAGCGACACCCTCGACCCGGCCATCCTGTCCGCAGCCCTCTCTGCCATTCGCGCAGACTCACCGGGGCTACCGGTCGGGACGACGACCGGGGAATGGACCGAGACCGAACCCGGAAGCCGGCTCGCTGCGATCGCCAGGTGGACCGTGCTCCCCGACTTCGCCTCCGTCAACTGGCACGAACCGGGAGCAGAAAGCATCGCGGCAGCGCTGATGGCGCGCGGAGTGGGCGTCGAGGCCGGTCTCTGGACCATCGACGCCGTGCGGACATGGGCCGCTTCGCCACTGCGCGACAGGTGCATCCGGGTGTTGGTCGAGTTGGGTGAGGGTCTGAGCGCCAGCGAAACGGTCGCCGAGGGGGACCGCATCGTCGACGCAGTGCGCGCCTTTCTTGACAGCGGAGCGCCGCCCATCCTGTTGCACGGCCAGGGAAGCAGCACATGGCCTGCGTTGCGCCACGCCGCCGCGCTGGGGTTGCAGGGGCGGATCGGTCTCGAGGACGTGCTCACGTTGCCCGACGGGAGGCCCGCAGCGGACAATGCCGCCCTCGTGGTTGCCGCTCGCGCGCGCTGACATCGGTGGTGCCCGGCACTACGTCGCTCGGGTGAGAGTGATCAAGCCGGATGGGCATTGCGTCGATATCGGCTAGGTGACCGCCCCCTCCCTTGACGCCACGCGATCGGCCGCCTGGACGCGCCCGCCGCGCAGCCCTGAGTTGGCGCATATGAGCCTGGAGCGGCTGCGCAGATACCGCCGCACCCTGCTCGAGGAGGAGCTGAAGGCGTCCTACTGGCGGCGGCTGGTTCAGGGCCGCCGTGATCTGCTGCGAGCGGACAGCCGACCCGGCGACCACGAGGCAGTGCAACGAGTGCTGGCCGAGGAGCGCAACCCCAGCGGCCGCCAGACGGTGCTGATGCTGCACCCCGATGCCGGCATGCCGATCCTGCCCAAGCTGCCCGAGCTCTGGGCCAGCGGCGTCCTGGCAGTGACCGACGAGCAGCGGGCGGAACTGTTCGCGAGCCTGGCGACCGCCGAGAACGTGCTGAGCTCCTACCGCGAGGCGTTGCACAAGCGCCTGGACCGGGCCACCAGCGACCTGGTCGCGCGGTACGCCGAGGAACCCCAGCAGTGCCTGGTCGCGCTGCGGCTTCCGCTCTCTGCCTGACCGCCTACCGAGCGGTCTGCGCCAACAGGATCCCCGTGAGCACCACGAGCCCGCCCGCGAGCTGAACGGTGCCGAGAACCTCCCCGAGCCAAACCCAGGCGACGGCCGAGGCAATCACCGGTTCGAGCATCCCGACCGTCCCCACCCGGGTTGCCGGGAGGTGGCGCAGCCCGGTGAGCACGAGCGCGAACGGGACGATCGTGCCGAGCACGATCATCCAGGCGGCGAGCGCCCACATCGGCACCGAGACATCGGCGGCGTTGCCCAGCAGCGACGTGCTGCCCGTGAACGCCGATCCGGGGAAGCTCCACCAGGGCAGGAGCAGCGTCCAGAGCGCGGTGGCGAACACGAACGACCAGAACGTCGTGGACAACGGGTCGCGTGAGGTCGTGCTGTGCTCGCCGAGGAGGTAGTACGTCGCGAGCGCGATCGCCGCGGCGAATGCGGCGGCGACGCCCAGCCCGTCCAACGTGCCCCCGTTCCACACCTGGGCGACCAGCGCGAGCCCGGCCAAGGCCAGCGCCAGCGCCACCCACATCCGGTTGCGGACGTGCTCGTGCATCACGAACCGCGCCCATAGGGCAACCAGCACCGGCGCGGTGTACTCGAGGAGCAGCGCGATGCCGACCGGCATCCGGGCGATGGCCACGAAGTAGAACCACTGAGTGGCTGCCACGCCGGCGATGCCGAAGGCAGCGAGTAACGGCAGCTCGCGCCTGCTGACGCGCAGTCGTTCCGGCGCGATCAGCAACAACAGCACTGCCAGCCCGGCCAGTGCGCCTGCACAGCGAAGCTCGGTCAACCGTAGTGACGAGACCCCGGTGTCGAGGATCACCTTGGAGACGGTCCCGTTGATGGCGAACAGCACGGCGGCCGCCACCAGGCACGCGTAGCCGACGCCGGGACGCCGCCCGGCATCAGCGACGTAGGTGCCGCCGGGGGGAATCGTCTCGACCACCCGCGAACCCTAGGCTGCGGTCATGACCGAAGGCACCTCCCCGCGACTGCGCGGCGCGCTCGAGGGCATCCCGGCCTACCAGCCGGGTCGCCCGGCGACCGGTGCGGCCGGCGCCCCGTCGTACAAGATCTCGTCCAACGAGAACCCGTATCCCCCGCTCCCATCGGTCCTCGAGGTGGTCCGCGAGGAGGCGACGCGGTTCAACCGCTACCCCGACATGTTCTCGACCGGTCTGACGCGGGCCATCTCGGAGCGGTTCTCGGTGCCGGAAAGCCACGTGGCCACCGGGACCGGCTCGGTCGGCGTGCTCCAGCAGGTCATCCAGGCGACGGCCGGCGAGGGCGACGAGGTCATCTACGCGTGGCGCTCCTTCGAGGCCTACCCGATCGTCGTGCAGATCTCGGGGGCGCGCTCGGTGCGCGTGCCGTTGACGGCCGACGAGCGGCACGACCTGGACGCGATGGCGGCCGCCATGACGGACAAGACCCGGCTTTTGCTGCTGTGTTCGCCGAACAACCCGACTGGCACGGCGATCCGGCGCGCGGAGCTCGAGCGGTTCCTCACCCAGGTGCCGGCCGACGTGCTGGTGGTCATCGACGAGGCCTACCGCGAGTTCGTGCGTGACCCCGACGTGCCCGATGCCCTCGAGGTCTACCGCGACCGGCCCAATGTCGCTGTCCTGCGCACGTTCTCGAAGGCCTACGGGCTGGCCGGGCTGCGGGTCGGTTTCGCGGTGGCCCACGAGCCGGTGGCCGCCGCGCTGCGCAAGACCGCCGTGCCGTTCGGCGTCAGCAGCATCGCGCAGACCGCTGCGACCGCGTCGCTGCGCGCCGAGGACGAGTTGTTCGAGCGGGTCGAGGCGCTGGTCAAGGAGCGGTCGCGGGTGCACGATGCCCTGCGCGAGCAGGGGTGGGAGCAGCCCGCCTCGGAGGCCAACTTTGTCTGGCTGCGGCTGGGCGAGCGGACCACGGAGTTCGCGGCAGCGTGCGAGGCCGCTGGCGTCGTCGTACGCCCCTTTGCCGGCGAAGGCACGCGGGTCACGATCGGCGAGACCGAGGCGAACGACATTTTCCTCCGCGTCGCCGCCACCTTCTCCCCTTCCACGCCCCCCTCCCCGTGATCATGCAGTTCCTGCCCGCAGAACCTGCATGATCACCGGAAGTGGGAGGGCGGTGACTGGACCGCGCTTCACTGAGAGGTTGCGGCTGGAACCGATCGGGGCAGGACACGTCGACGACATGGCTGCGATGCTCGCGGACCGGACCCTCGTGCATGCGCAGCGGTGGGCCGATGACGGCTTCGGTCTGTGGGCCGCGTACTCCTTGCTGGACAACTCGACTTCGGCTTCGACGAGCTCGCGCTACCCGAGATCGTTGCCTTCACGCAGCCCTTCAACGAGCGCTCGCTCGCGGTCATGCACCGACTCGGCATGACCTACCAACGTGACTGCATGCACGTCGACCCTCCCGCATGTCGTGTACGCCTTACGACGTCGCGCAGGAACTGCATGATCACTGAGGTAGGGGATGGTTACCCCAGTGATCGGGGTCTGACGCCGGCGCTAGAGAATGGCGGACGTGCGTCTGGACCACATCTCTTACGCCGCCGGACCTGAAGGTGTCGGTGCCGCTGCGCAGCGGTTGGGCGCGGCGTTGGGTGTGGGCTTCCGCGACGGTGGCATGCATCCGGGGTTCGGCACCCGCAACTTCGTCTGCCCGCTGGCGGGCGGTGTCTATCTCGAGGTCGTCGGCGCGCTCGACCATCCCGCGTCGGACAAGGCGCCGTTCGG
>JBDUAP010000346.1:0-3174 GCA_040004585.1 Sporichthyaceae bacterium | reverse complement strand
GGCGGCAATCTCCTGCTGCTGCGCACCAATATGGAAGCCGGGCATGGCGGCGCCTCTGGCCGGTTCGACCGGCTGAAGGAAGTGGCGCTCGCCTTCGCCTTCGCGCTGATGATCACCGGGCGCAGCCAGGAGCTGGATGCTGCGGAGCAATAGGGCCGGGGCATGCTCTTGCGCTCCCCGGATAGAATGCTGGGCTGCTAAAGCGTGATTGGATTAGATGGAGGCATCCGGGCCTATCTCTCCCGAAATCCCCGTGAAACGGGGATCCAGTAAGCTATTGAACCCCGATTAATACTGGATCCCTGCCTGCGCGGGGATTTCGAAAAGGCGTCTTCATCAAAAATGATTTCGCTTGTCTTGTACTCTAGGTGGTGTGGACTCTAGGGATTCCCTTTTAGGAGCAAATCAGATTCAAGACTGCTTTTGGGAGGCAGTTTTGGGTGTGATGGATCGGCTGATTTTGAGCGATGCGGCTTGGGAGCGGATGACGCCGCTGATTATAGGTCGACCTGACCAAAAGGGCTCCACTGGGCGCGACAACCGGATGTTCGTGGAAGGTGTGCTGTGGATTGTGCGTACAGGCTCTCCCTGGCGTGATCTTCCGGAGGTATTTGGAGATTGGAACAGCGTGTTCCGGCGCTTCAGCCGATGGAGCACGAAGGGTGTTTGGTGGCGGATCTTTGAGGCGATGTCCAATGACCCGGACTTCGAATATCTGATCATCGATTCCACCATCGTCCGGGCGCATCAGCACGCCGCCGGGGCCAAAAAAAGGGGTCTGAAGATCAGGCAATCGGCCGCTCGCGCGGCGGCCTGAGCACCAAGATCCATATGGCCGTCCGCGGCTTGGGATGTCCGGTGCGCTTCACGCTTACCGCGGGTCAGAAGGGCGACGCACCGCAAGCTGCCGCATTGATCGAGGGATTGCCTGCCGAGGTCGTCATGGCCGATACGGCCTATGACGCCGATCACCTGCGCCAAGCCATCGCCGCCAAGGGCGCGCTCGCCGTCATCCCCAACAACCCGTCACGTGCGCTCAAATATCCGCTCGATAAGCATCTCTATGCCCAGCGCCATCTTGTGGAATGCTGCTTCTCAAAGCTCAAGCAATTCCGCCGCGTCGCAACACGCTTCGAAAAAACCGCGAGAAATTACCGCGCCGTCGTCACTCTCGCAGCCATCATCTTATGGATGCGATAAGTGTCCACACCACCTAACATTACAGTTGCATTTATTCTGCGGTTCTGAATCCATGGATGACCATGATTTGGAGGTCACGGGATGGCTGGTGCATCGATCGAGGCGACGCTGGAGCTTTGGGCGTCTTCGTTGCGGGATGTGAAGGCGCGGATGCGTCCGTTGTTCACGCAGGATCGGGTTGCGACTTCGGCGGGACAGTTGCTGGACGGCTTGCTTGGCGAGGAGCGTCGCAAGACCGGCTGGATGCGGGCGGAGGCGGCCGGCGATCCCGGCCCCTGGCGGCAGCAGGCGATTTTGGGGCGCGGTCGATGGAATGCCGACGATTTTCGCGACATCGTTCGCGATTATGCGCTCGAAACGCTGGCCGACGACGACGCGGTGCTGGTGATCGATGAGACCGGGTTTCTGAAGCAGGGCAAGGCGTCCTGCGGCGTCGGGCGGCAATATACCGGGTCGGCGGGGAAGATCACCAACTGCCAGATTGGCGTTTTCGCCTGCTATGTGTCGCGGCATGGCCATGCCTTTATCGACCGAGGGCTCTATCTGCCGAAGGCGTGGACGGACGATCCCGCCCGCATGAAAGCCGCGCATGTGCCGGCCGAAACGCGTTTCGCCACCAAGCCGGCCATGGCCGGCGCCATGATCGCGCGGGCGCTTGCGGCGAAGGCGCCGTTCGGCTGGGTGGCGGCGGACAGCGTTTACGGCGTTGGCAGCCTCGAAACCATGCTGCGGCGTGCCGGCAAAGGGTATGTGCTGGGCGTCAGCTCCGACCACCGCGTCACCTCATGGGGCAAGGCGCGGCCGGTTGCGGGAGCGGCCGGAGCGGTCGCGCGAGACCTGTCGCCGTCGGACTGGCTGCGCCTGTCGGCGGGCGAGGGAACCAAGGGCGCGCGCCTTCATGATTGGGCCTATCTGGAGTTGGCCGATCTGGATGCCGCCGATTATGACCCCAGCCGCTCCGGTCTATGGACCCGTGGCCTGCTGATCCGGCGCAACATCGCCGATGGCGATCTGGCCTTCTTCTCCACATGGTGCCCCGCCGGAACGCCGATCGAGACGATGGTGAGGGTGGAAGGGCATCGCTGGGCCATCGAGGACAGTTTCGAGACCGCAAAGAACGAACTCGGCCTCGACCATAACGAGACGCGCTCCTGGCACGGCTGGCACCGGCATGTCTCGCTCGTCATGCTGGCTTTCGCGATGATGGCTGTCATCCGCCACCGGGCGAACAGCGCCGCGCCCCAAAAAACGAAGCCGGGCAAAGCCCTGCGCCGATGGCGTCACACTCCATGATCCGCTGGTCGATCCAGGAAATCCGCCGCATCGCCACCCGGATAGCCCGGAGGCAAATACAGCCCGCGCATATCATCGCTTGGTCAACATGGCGACGAGCCCATCAAGCCGCCGCGCGACAAGCTCATCTGAAAGCTAAAATGCAACTGTAATGCTAGGCTGATCGCGCTCTAGATTTGGAGGCACGCAAGGAGAGGGCGCCGGCCCTTAGGCAATCGGCGCCCTCTGTTCTAACGGATGGATCACCCGAATTCCCCGAAAGGCATATGTGGAGAATTCGGGGCCGGATCAGTTCGCCGCCGCTTCCGGCTCGGTCTGCTTGATTTCCTGCCCGGTTGCCTGGTCGACGACCTTCATCGACAGGCGGACCTTGCCGCGATCGTCGAAGCCCATGAGTTTGACATAAACCTCCTGGCCTTCCTTCACCACGTCCTTGACCTGTTTGACCCGGTCAGGGGCCAGCTGGGAAACATGGACGAGACCGTCGCGCGAACCGAAGAAGTTCACGAAGGCGCCGAATTCGACGATCTTCACGACTTTGCCCTTGTAGATGGCGCCCATTTCCGGCTCGGAGGCGATGGAACGGATCCGGGCCAGCGCGTCATCGATGGATTTCTGGCTGGCGGCGGCCACTTTGACCGTACCGTCGTCGCTGATGTCGATCGTGGCGCCGGTTTCCTC
>JBDUAP010000345.1:0-3180 GCA_040004585.1 Sporichthyaceae bacterium | reverse complement strand
CCGCGGATCCGTCGCCGCTGTGACCGCGATCTGGCCAGGCGCGGAATGTCGCGCGAAAAGGTCCTGGCGGCGGTCGTCCGGCTCCTCGAGACGACGCTCATCCGCGTCGGCAACGATGAGTACGCCCGGCTCAATCGGTCGTTCGGGCTGACGACGCTGAGATCCCGCCACGCGACGGTGACCGGCACGCGTGTCCGCTTCCGGTTCCGCGGCAAGTCCGGCCGCCAGCACGAGGTCGGCCTCCGCGACCGGCGGCTGGCCGCCGTCGTCCGGCGCTGCCAGGACCTGCCCGGTCAGGAGCTCTTCCAGTGGGTCGGCAATGACGGTGAGGCGCACGATGTCGCCTCCGACGACGTCAACGACTACCTGCGCGAGATCTCGCGCGCCGACATCAGCGCCAAGGACTTCCGGACCTGGGCCGGGACGGTCCTCGCCTACCGCGCGCTCCGGGCGCTGGCACCCGGAACCGACGAGCGGAGCGCCCGCAAGAACGTCGTCGAAGCGGTTCGCTTCACCTCCGACCGACTGGGTAACACGCCTGCCGTCGCGCGCCGGAGCTACGTCCATCCGGCCATCCTCGACGCCTACCTCGAGGGCTCGATCGGTGGCGCCCTGCTCCAAGCCGCAGAAGAGCAGAGCGAACCGCCGGCGGCGCCCGACCGGCGCGAGGAGGCTGAGGTCGTGGCCCTCCTGCGCAAGCGCCTCAAGGCACCCGGCCGGCGGAAGGCCAAACCCACGGCTGCCTAGCGGCCCGGGCCACGCCTCACTGTCCGGCTCGAGCCAGCGAGAAACCGTATTCCGCACCCGATCGTTGCGCGGGTCGAGCCCACATCCGTCCGCCCATCGCCCTGACCAGGCGATCGGCGACATACAGGCCGATCCCTGCACCGGCCCGGGCCGCGGCGGTCCTGCGGGCGCCCGACCAGCCCGTGAATGGCTGGTCGTCGCCGGCCGGCGGCGCGCCGCCGTCGATGACCCGGACGGTCACCTCCTCGGCAGCAGATCCCAGGACGACGTCGATCGGCCCGTCCCCGCCGTAGCGGATCGCGTTGTCGAGCAGGTTGCGGATGACGTGGCTGACCATGACCTCGTCGGCCCGATCGGCGGCCGCGTGACGGTCGCCCGAGACGAGGATGCGCACCTCGGGGTGGCGAATGGCCTCGCGCCCGACGGCAGCCGCCACCAGCCGTCCGACAGCGACCGGCTCGCCCAGCGGTCGGATCCCGTCGCGCTCCGAGTGGACCAGGATGACCAGGTCCTCGACCAGCCGGTAGAGCCGCTCCGCTTCGGCGCTGACATCGGCCGCGAGCGCGCGTCGACGGTCGGGCGTGAGGTCGTTGGCGGCCAGCACGCGAGCCCCGCCATAGATCGTCGTCACGGGCGTCCGCAGCTCGTGCGAAAGGATCTCCAGGAACGCCTCGCTATCGGCGCCGGCGACGGGGGCGGGACCAAGGTCGGGTCGCGCGATGGCTTCGAGTCGCGATCTGGTTGTGGATTCACTCGGCATCATGGGGCCATGCTGGTCCACCGGAGGGTTCCGGGTCGTCAGCGACCATGGTCAGGGCATTACGGTCTCGTGGCGTCGAGCGCCATGTCAGCACGGTGCCCGTCAGTCGTCGAGCGGCTCGTCCATGGTGGGCAGGGTGACGAGGACCGTCGTCCCGCGGTCGGGACCATCGGACGTCACCACGATCGTGCCGCCGTGAGCGCTGACGATGCCGCGACAGGCGTACAGACCGAGCCCCAGTCCGGCGGCGCCGCTCTGGCGCGCTCGATCCGTGCGTGCGAACCGCTCGAAGACCCGATCGAGCTCGTCGGCGGCCATGCCGATGCCACGATCGATGACCGTCAGTCGCGCCGTGGGCCCGTTACCGGCTCCGACCGTGACCTCGACGGGCGTCTCGGCGGGGGAATACTTGAGGGCATTGCCGACCAGGTTCGCCACCAGCCGGCGTAGCAGGCTCGGATCCCAGAGCCCGATCAGATGGCCGCCGACCGCCTCGTCGACCTTCAGCCGGACCCGCTCCCGGCCATCTGGTCCGAGGGCGTCGATCGCCTCGCGAACGACATGCTCGAGCCCGACCGGCTCGGGATCGGCGTTGAGCGCGCCCATGGCTACCCGGGAGGCGTCGCTGAGGGTGTCGATCATGATCACCAGCTCGATGGTCGCCAGCAGCGCGTCGTGGACCACCTCGGCGACCCGCTCGGCGTCGGGCGTTGTCTCGGTCAGCCAGCGATCGGCGAGGTGGAGCGATCCCTCGACCAAGGTGATCGGCTGCCGGACATCATGGAGGGTGGTCGCCAGGAATGACTCCCGAACCGTCTCGATACGGTCGGACAGGGCGGTCAGCCCGACGGCCGCAGCGCCATCGAGGGCGTCGCCGATGAGCGTGATGCCGGCGACCGCGTCGGCTGTGTCCACCTCGGCGGCGAGCTCGGCCGTCATGGCCCGACCGATCTCCTGGCGCAGGATGCGGAACTCCGTGACCACCGCCACCGGACCGAGACCCTGCTCGAACCGAGCCTGGGCGTGTGCGGTGGCCGCCGCCGCGACCGCATCGTCATCGAGCGGGGCCGTCGGCGCTTCGACGCCCTCGTCGGGCCGTCGCAGGATCGCCACCACGGCGTCAAACAATTCCGGGATGTGGTCAGAGACGGCGTGATCGGGGCGCTCCTGATGGAATGGCTGGCGGCTGGCCACTCCGAGCCAGCGGTCGAGGATGCGGGTCCGCTGCGCGGCCATGGCATCGGCGACTGGCCGCAGGTCGGCGCTGCGCACGATGACATCGACGCGGCTGTCGATATCGGGCGAGGCACGGTCGACCCCCGCGAACGGCACGTCGTCGGCATGGTCCGTCTGTCGCATGTCGGGGAGGATACCCCGGACGCAACGAAGCCCCCGGTTTCCCGAGGGCTTCGTTGCGTTGGAAGAGGGAGCCGGCTAGCGGTCGCCCATCTCGCGGCGCATGTCGTCGCCGGCGTTGCCGACCTTGTCGGCCAGGCTGTCGTCGCCGTCGGCCTTGCGCGAGGCCTCCTTGGCCGTGTCGGTCGAGTCGTCGGTGCCGGTCTTGACATCGTCACCCGCGTTGCCAAGGTCCTTGCGGATCTCGTCGCCCGCGTTCCCGACCTTGTCGGCCACGCTCTCGTCGCCGTCGGCCTTGCGCCAGGCCTCCTTGGTGT
>JBDUAP010000344.1:0-3195 GCA_040004585.1 Sporichthyaceae bacterium | reverse complement strand
CACGTTAAAGCTGGGGAAGCCGAGCTGCGGGTCGGCCTCCCACGGCGAGAGGTAGGCGCGGAACGACCGCCACGGGGCCAGGTAGACCTCCGGCTTGATGTCGACGACCAGGACTCCGTGGGAGTTGGCGAGGACCACGACCGACAGGAGGACCCAGAGGCAGACGCCGACCACCGCGACGGCGTCGAGGCGTCGAAGTCGCTCGAAGGCCGCGCGGACCGGTGCGGCGGCTGCGCGTGATCGCACCGGTGTTGACCACGTCATGGTGGGTGCATCTTACGTTCGTCGTCGACCTGGACCTGGTCTCGTTAGTCTTCGCTGACGCCATCGACAGGAGCGTGAAGACATGGCCGAGCCGGCTGTCCGGAGCCGCAGCCGTGTAGCAGGACCGCTCTACGGCGCAGCGTCCCTGCTCGCGAACCTGCTGGGCTACGCCTTCCTGGTGGTCCTGTCGCGAGGCTTGGACCCGGGCCAGTTCGGCGAGCTCGGCTCCTTACTTGGCTTCGGAATCGTGGCGAGCGTGCTGTCGGTGGCCCTCCAGCTGGTGGTCGCGAGGCAGACAGCAGCGGCGAGCCGCGGTCACGGCGTACCCGTCGTCTCGCGCCGTTTCGTCGTTGCGCTCTCGGCCGCCGTGTCGCTCATCGCGCTGGCGGTGACCCCGCCAGTCGTCCACTACCTCCGCCTTGGTAGCGCGTGGCTGGTGTGGTGGGCGTGCTACAGGCGCTGGGTGCCTCGGCTGCCCTGTCGATGAAGCTGCTGCGCCTCCTGCTCCTCACTGTGGCGGCGCTGGGTGCGGCTCGGCTGTTCCGACACCTCGCGCCGGGCCCGGCGAGTCGCCGGGGTGGTCTCGTGGCAGCCGTCGCGTACGTCGCCAACCCGTACACCCTTGTCGCCGGAGCAGCACTCGGCATCCTGTGGCCGTACGCCGTGCTGCCGTGGCTGACGTGGGCTGTGGTCCGGGCCGTCGAGCAAGGGCGCGGCTGGCGCTGGCCGGCTGCGGCTGCGTTGCTCTTCATGGCCACGACGGGGATGAACGCGGGCGTCATCGCAGCGATGCAGCTGGTCGCCCTGCCGGTGTTCGTGGTTCTGGCAAGGTCGCGCAGCGGGCGGAGCTGGAGGCAGGTAGCAGGCGTTCTGGGCAGATGCGTCCTGCTGTCTGTGGTCGTGTCAGCGTACTGGCTGGTGCCGACGGTCAGCGCGCTCGGGGCCGGCACGGTGGTCGTGAACAACTCCGAGACCAACATGGGGATCGCGACGACATCGTCGCTTGCCGAGGTGCTGCGTGGCCTTGGGCTCTGGCCCCTTTACGGTGCGGACCCCGACGGTGCCTGGGTGCCGGAACATGTCGGCTACGTGGTGAGCCTGCTCCAGCTCATGTCGTCCTATCTGTTCACCGGCGCCCTGGGTGTGGCAGTAGTCGTGTCCCGAGGTCGGCTGCGGCTCGCGGCCCTTGCCGGCGTGGTGGTGTCGGCCGTGCTGATGGTCGGTCTGTACCCCGCCCAGCACCCCACTGTCTTCGGTCGTCTTCTGTCGTGGGCGTTCGACCACGTCCCCGGACTCGAAGCGCTGCGTACGACCAACAAGTCCGGCGCCGCGCTCGTGCTCTGCGTGGCGGTGCTCGCCGCAGGCGCCAGCGCACGTTGGGTGCGGAGGGAGACCGACCCGTGGAGACGACGGGTCGCCGCCACAGGTCTGCTCGGGGCGCTGGCGCTCTCGGTCGTGCCCGCGTTCAACGGCAACCTGTACACGAGCCCGTTGCAGGTCCCCGGCTACTGGCGCTCGGCCACGACCGCTCTCGACAAGGGGCCGCCGGAGCAGCGGGTGTGGTTCGTCCCGGGCGAGGTCGATGCCGCGTACCGATGGACTCCGAACCGCCCGGACGACCTCAGCAACTCGCTGCTGTCCCGGCCGGCCGTGGTCCGCACCGTCATTCCGGTGACTTCGGAGGTCGCGGCCAACTACCTCGCCGCCGCCGACACCCAGCTCCAGGAGGGGACACTGCCCACGGCTGGCCTCTCGACGTACGCCAGATATTTGGGAGTCGGTGACCTGCTGTTGCGCAACGACGTTGCGTGGGAGCGCGTCGCAGGAGCCCGGCCGGTGGACCTGCAACCTGAGATAAATGGCGACCCCGGTTTGCGGCCGAAGGGCAACTTCGGTGAGCCCGGGCAGAACGTGACCTCACCCGATGGCCCGTCGGCACCCGAGCTGGAAGCAAGCCTCCCCCCGTTGCAGCACTACAGCGTCGCGCGCCCAGTCGACCCCCTGCATGCCGCCGCGCTCACCGGGACGGTGCTGCTTGTCGGCGACGCCTACGCCGTCTCCGCGGCCCAGGACGCGGGCTTGCTCCCGAGCGGTGCGGGCTTCCGCTACCTCGCCGACCTGTCGACCTCCGAGCTGACCCCCCTTCTCGGCCCGTCGCACCGCGTCGTCCTCACCGACACCAACCGCAGGCGTACGACAGTGGCCGGGCGTCTCGTCGGGGGCCAGGGGCCCCTGTTGGCGGCGGACGACGACCCCGGGTCGGCCAGGACGCTGTGGTCTCCGGCGGACCAGACCGTCCTCACCACCGAGGGAGGCACGGCACGGGCGACCCAGGTGGGTTCGGTCTTCGGCACACTTCCGGACGCCGCTCCGGAGAACGCCTTCGACCACGACCTCACGACCGCCTGGCAGTTCGGCGACTTCCGGACCGGCGTCGGACAGCAGCTGACCCTGACGACTCCCGAAGCCGTTACGGTGCGGCGCGTCTCCGTACAGGCCGCCGCGCTCGGTTCCGTGCAGGTTGCCAGGCTCCGTGTCAGCGCGGGTGGTCGCTCACGGACCGTCGTCCTCGACCGCCACGGGCGTGGATTCGCCGATCTGTCCGGCGTGCGCGCTTCGCGGGTGACATTGACCGTCGACCGCCTTCGTGGCGACGGGTTCAACCGGGTCGGTGTGGCCGAGGTGGCCATCGCCGGTGTCTCCGTCAGACGGGTCGCTCGAACGCCACTGACCCTGCAGCGGTCCGTCACTGAACTGTCAACCGCGGCTCGAACGGCTCTAGCACGCACCCCTCTCGACGTCGTCCTGACCCGTGTCCGGGCCGGTAGGCCCGCGATGCCGGAAGAGGAGCCCAACCTGGAACGAGACGTCGCCCTGCCAGACGACCGGACCTTCCGCAGCTACGGGATCGTTCGCCCAACGTCGACGCTG
>JBDUAP010000343.1:0-3204 GCA_040004585.1 Sporichthyaceae bacterium | reverse complement strand
CCGACTTCGTGTGCAGCGGGTTCGGCTCGATCCAGCGCTACGACAACATGTTCGGGCCGTCTCAGTGGAACGCGGAGGACATCGACGACTGGCTGGCCATGCAGCGCGACTGGGGGGTCGACGGAGGCCTGCGAACCGCCGACCCCGATGAGGTCGGCCGGCTGCGACGGCGGGCCGCCGAGGCCTGCCAGGCGGTGTACCGGTGGCTGGGGCTTGCTGACTTCACCGACGAGCACGTCGAGCTGGCCGTCGACGCGGTCGGTTCCAAGGACCTCGGCAACCCCGACCCGATGGTCGTGCTCGGAGCGGCGAAGGCGATCCGCAGCTCCGGCCTCGGCTCGTTGCAGGTGGCGCGGGCGCTGCAGGAGTGCGGGTACGACGTGGAGGCCGGGCGCGTCCTCGACATGCTCGCGGCGCGCGTCCACGGTGACCACCTGCAGACGGCAGCCATCTTCGACGAGCAGATGAGGGTGATGAGCCTCGTCACCGACCCCAACGACTACGCCGGTCCGGGCACCGGTTACGAGCCCGATGCGCGGCGGCAGGCCGAGATCGACGGGATCCGGCAGGCCCGCGGGGTGGAGGACCTCCGTGCCGACCAGGCGGAGTGGCAGACCGAGGACCTCAAGGTCGCAGGCCCCGCAGCGCAGGGCAGCGATCCGCGTGAGGTCGTCATCGGGCTCTCCCCCGGCGTCGGGCGAACCGTGTGGCGGACGCTGTCCGGCCAGCCTGTCATCGACGTGCTGCGCGAGCTGCTCGCCGGGCTGGAGGAGGAGGGCTGCACGGCGCGAGTCGTGCGCATCAACGGCACCCTCGACCTGGGCCTGGTCGGGCGGACCGCGGCCCGGCTTGCGGGGTCGGGCATCGGGATCGGCCTGCAGGGCAAGGGCACCGCGCTGATCCATCGCCGGGACCTGCCGCCGCTAGCCAACCTCGAGCTCTACAGCATGGCGCCGATCATCACCCCCGACCTCTATCGCCTGCTCGGCAGCAACGCCGGCCGGCACGCCAAAGGCGCGACGCCCGTCCCGGCCCGTAACCCCTACACGGACGAGGCGATCGAGGCGCGCTACCACACCAGCGTCATCGCGCTCGTCGCACTGGAGCGTGCCTGCGTGGACCGCTCGCTCGGCAACGAGGACATCGAGGTGGTCCGGTGACCCGCGCCTTCTCCGGCCGGGACTCCGACGAGCTGACCCTGGACCGCCTGGCCCGCGAGGAGCTCAGCACCGACGACGTCCGCATCCACCCCGACACCCTCGAGCACCAGGCACAGGTCGCCGAGCAGCACAGCAACCCCCAGCTCGCCGCCAACTTCCGCCGGGGGGCCGAGCTCGCGCTGGTTCCCGAGGACGAGGTGATGGCGATGTACGAGGCGCTTCGCCCGAACCGCTCGACCGCCGATCAACTGGCCGTTCTGGCGGCGAAGCTGGACGGCTACCCGGCGCCACTGTGCGCCGCCCTGGTGCGCGAGGCGGCGGAGGTCTACGCCCGCCGCGGCCTCCTGCGGTGAGGATTGCCGCCGGGGTCGACGTCGGCAACGCGACGACCGAGGTGGTGCTGGCTCGGGTGTCGCAGGGCATCGTCGAGGTGATCGGCGTCGGCCGTGCACCCACCCGGCGCGCCAAGGGCTCGCCGGAGAGCCTGGACGCCGCGGTCGCACTCGTGCGTCGGCTGGAACACCAGTACGGCGTGAAGATCGACGGCGCTTCGGCCGCACCGCTGCGGCCCGTCTCGACGCTGACCGCGACGCTCCCGGAGCCGGAGGAGGCGACCGGGCGGCTGCGCGTGGTCCGGGCCGGTGTCGGGACCGCCGGTGGGCGCGGCTTCGGCGTGGCCCGGCCGCACCGTCTCGGGAATGGCGTTCGGGGCGACGAAGCGGTGGTGGCGGTCGTGCCGGCGGGCATGGGCTACGTCGCGGCGGTCCCGCTGCTTCGCGAGCTGCTCGCCGCCGGTCAGCTGGCTGCTGTCCTGGTCGCTGACGACGAGGCCGTGCTGGTGGGCAACCGACTCGGCAGCGATGTGCCGGTGGTCGACGAGATCGACACCGAGACGGTGCTGGCAGCCGAGCGGGTTGCGGTCGAGGTCGCCGAGCCCGGTGCGCCGCTCCTTTCCCTGGCTGATCCCCTGCGGCTGATGAGTGCGTTCCGCCTCAGCGAAGCCGAACGTTCCGATGCGGCGCACGTGGTGTCCCGGCTGCACGACACTTCGAACGCGGTGGTCTCGCTTGGTAAGCCGGCGACCGTTGCAGCCGACGTCGTCACCGGCTGGGTGGAGGTGAGTGACCTCGGCCGCCTCCCCTTCGCGCTCGGCCACGAGGCGGTTCGCAGCGGTCCGGTGGGGCTGGCCCGCGCCTACGCGGTGCCGCCGGCGGACACGTCGTACGCCGTCGATGACCTGTGGACCGTCGACCTGTCGGCTGTCGGGGACACGGTTCTGACCCGATCGGGCGGTGCGGGCTCGCGCGCCATCGGGCTGGCGGCCTTGCGCGCTGACGCGCCGTACGCCGACCCGTCGCCGGCACTGGCAGAACGACTCGGGGTCCCCGTCCAAGCCGCGCCGTCGGAGGCGGCAGCCGGTCGGGGCGGCGCGATGTCCACCCCCGGTGCCGCCGCCGACACCGTCGTCCTCGACCTCGGCGCCGGGACCGTCGACGCGGTGTCCGGCGACGCGGCGGTGGTGGCCGCCGGGGGCGGCGAGCTGCTCACGGTTTCCGTCGCGGCGCTGACCGGCGCGACGGCCGCCGGCGCCGAGTGGGTGAAGCGCGGATCGGCGGCCCGCGTCGAGGCCCCGCAGATCCTGCTCGCCGAGGACGGAACCCGGGAGTTCCTCGACCGGCCCGCCGCGCCCGAGACGATCGGCGCGCTGGTGGTGCGCGGGCCGGCCGGCCTGCTGCCGTTCAACCGGGTGCTCGCGCCGGGCGAGTGGCGGGCGCTGCGCCTGCGGTTGAAGGTGGAGCTGCTCGGCGGCAACGCGGCGCGCGCACTACGGACTCTCGGCACCATGCCGTCCACGGTTGTCGTGGTCGGCGGCCCCGCAGGCGACGACGAGGTGCTCTCCGCACTGTCGCGGGCCCTTCCGCCCGGCACGGCCGTCGGTCGCGGCGACGTCGGTGGCGGGCTGGGGCACCGGTACGCCGTGGCCTACGGCTTGCTGCTCGACCTGCGAGATTGAAGCGGCCCGCCGGCTCATGCTGGGTTCCTG
>JBDUAP010000053.1:0-10840 GCA_040004585.1 Sporichthyaceae bacterium | reverse complement strand
CCTTCGGGGGCACCTTCTCGGTGGTGCTCGTGGTCGACGCCCGGCTGCCCGCCGCCGCGCTGGGCGTGCTCGGCGAGGTCTTCGCCGCGCCTTCCTCGGCCTTGTCCGCCAGTGCCTCGTCCGGGCTGGCTCCGGCCGCGTCGTCGGTGACCGGCGCCATCGTGGTGCCGGTCCCGCCGGTGGTCCGGCTGGTGCTGCTCGATCCGGCGCTGCCGCCGGTCCCGGCGCCCGCGCTCGAGGCGGTGCCGATTGGCGTCGCCCATGGGTCCGGCTTGTTCGACGAGCCGACCCAGGCCTTCCAGCCGGCGACGGCGGCACCGACCACGCCCGCCAGCAGGAACATCTTGCGCACCCGGTGCTTCTTGGGCTTGGGGGCTTCGACCTCGCCGCGCAGCGCGGCGATGGCGGCGGTGCCTCGGCTCTTTGCCTCCTCGCGGGCGGGCTCGCTGGCGGCCAGCGCCGCGGTCACCGCCTCGGCGACCCGGGGCAGCACGTCTTCCTTGACGCGGGTGGCTACGGGCTCGACCCGCGGGGCAGCCCAGTCCCGGGCGGCCTCGACCTTGGGAGCGGCCCAGTCACGGGTGCTCTCGGCGTACCGCACCGCACTGTCGCGCGCGTCCGAGGCGACCGGCGACATCTTCTTGCCGGCGCGGCGGGCGCTCTTGCGGGACTCTTTGCGCAGCTTCTTCAGGTCAGTGGTCGATCGGGACACGGAAGACCTCCCGGTCATATCGGTGTGCTCGGCTCCTGCCCAGCATCCTCAGCGTGAAACCGCCGACGCAGCGTGCGAGGATGGGCTGGCCGGTGCCCTCGACGTGAAAGGTAGACCCTGTGGCTGAGGAGCTGTTCGCCACCCTGAAGACCAACCACGGCCCCATCGAGGTCAAGCTGTTCCCCAACCACGCGCCCAAGACGGTCGCCAACTTCACCGAGCTGGCCGAGGGCAAGCGGGAGTGGGTCGACCCGCGCAGCGGCGACAAGACGTCCGCCCCGCTCTACGACGGGACGACATTCCACCGGGTGATCAGCGGGTTCATGATCCAGGGCGGCGACCCGCTCGGGACCGGGACCGGCGGCCCGGGCTACCGGTTCGCCGACGAGTTCCACCCCGAGCTCGCCTTCGACCGGCCCTACCTGCTCGCGATGGCCAACGCCGGCCCGGGCACCAACGGGTCGCAGTTCTTCATCACTGTCGGTGCGACCCCACACCTGAACCGCAAGCACACCATCTTCGGCGAGGTTGCCGATGCCGCGGGCCGCGAGGTCGTCGACCGCATCGCGAACGCACCCACAGGTCGGATGGACCGCCCCGTCGAGGACGTCGTCATCGAGGGCATCGAGATCGAGCGGCGAGAGGGCTGACCGCACTCACGTGACCGACCACCCCGCCGACGGCGTAGACGACGGCGCCGCGGGCGGAGCCGCTGACGAGACCGAACGCGCCACCTGCTACCGCCATCCCGACCGCGAGGCGCACATCCGTTGCGTGCGCTGCAATCGCCGGATCTGCCCCGACTGCATGATCGACGCCTCGGTCGGCTTCCAGTGCCCCGAGTGCGTGCGCGAGGGAAACCAGGGCGTACGCCGGGCCCGCACCGTGTTCGGTGGCCGGGTCAATGGCGATCCCGGCTACGTCACCAAGGCCCTGATCGGCATCACCGCGGCAGTCTTCCTGGCCCAGCTGGTGCTCGGGCAAGAGATCGATCGGCACTTCTGGTTGATCGCCGGGCCGGGCTTCGACCCCGTCCTCGGGCAGCAGGTCGGAGTTGCTGACGGTGAGCTCTACCGCCTGCTGACTGCCGCGTTCCTGCACGGTGGCTTCCTGCATCTCGCTCTCAACATGTACGCGCTTTTCCTGTTCGGTCCTCCGTTGGAGGCAGCGCTGGGCCGGGTCCGGTTCAGCGCCTTGTACCTGGTCTCAGCCCTGGGTGGAAGCGCGTTGTCCTACGCGTTCAGCAACCCCGGCCAGCCGTCCCTGGGAGCCTCGGGTGCCGTCTTCGGCCTGCTCGGTGCGTTCCTCGTCGTCAACCGCAAGCTGGGTCGGGACAACGCCGGTGTCTTCGTCCTGCTGGCGATCAACTTCGCCTTCGGCTTCATCGCGCGCAACATCGACTGGCGGGCACATCTGGGCGGTCTGATCGCGGGCGTCCTGTGCGCCGCGGCCCTGGTCTACGCGCCCCCGCGGCGGCGGCCCCTGGTCCAGGCGCTGGGCCTGGCGGGCGTGCTGCTCGCGGTCGTTGCCCTGGTCCTCTGGCGGACCGCCCAGCTCACCTGAGCAGTGTCGGCCGGGTTGTCCACACTGGGGATAACGGGTGTGGACGACTTACACCGGTGTGTTTCCCCAGGTCAGCGCCCTATCGGCGCGGGATACCCATCGGAGCTACTTCCAGCGGGTGGCCAGCGCGAAGCCGATTCCGATCAGCCCGAAGCCAATCGCCATGTTCCAGTTGCCCACGGACCCGATCGGGTACTCGGTCTGGGTCACGTAGTAGACGACGACCCAGAGCAGCCCCAGCACCATGGACGTGACCATCGTCGGCACCAGCCAGCGCGGGCTGACGAGCTGGGCCGCGCGCGTCTTCTCCGGCGGCGGCGTGAAGGCACTGCGGCGGCGGATCCGTGATCGAGGCACCGGACGTCATCCTCTCGGGGCGTGCGTGACGGCTTGCCGTGGTTTGTCGGTTAGCGTAGTCAGCGTTGCCCACCGGGAGCCGGTCGGCACCCCGATGATCGGCGGAGGTCGGCAGCGTGCGACGCAGGTGGCGCCTCGCCGTCCCGCTGGTTCTTGCGCTTGCCGGCGTGCTCCTCGCGACCAGCGCGGGCGCCTCCCGCGGCGGGGACCTGCGCAGTGACCGCGGCAACCTGCCCGACCTGATCCGTGCCGAGGAGCGCCGGTTGACTGAAGTCACGGCTCGGACCGAGCGCCTGCGCGCCGACATCCAGGCGGCCACCGATGCCGCCGCGCGTAGTGACGACCGCATCGCCGCGGTCAGTGAGCAGGCTGCCGCCCTCTCCTTCGCCGCCGGGGTCGGGCCGGTCCGCGGCCCGGGACTGACCGTCACGCTCGCCGATGCCCCACGCCAGGCCGACCGCCTGCTCCCCGACGGCGCCAGCCCGGACGATCTGGTGGTGCACCAGCAGGACGTGCAGGCCGTGGTCAACGCGTTGTGGGCCGGGGGGGCCGAGGCGCTGCAGATCATGGACCAGCGGGTCATCTCGACCAGCGCTGTCCGCTGCGTGGGCAACACCCTGATTCTGCAGGGGCGGGTCTACTCCCCGCCGTACGTCGTGCGCGCGATCGGTGACCCCGACCTGTTGACGCTCGCGCTGGACTCCTCGGTGAACGTGCAGCTGTTCCGCGTCTACGTCGACCGGTACGGCCTCGTCTACCGGACCCGGGCGAACGACAGCATTCGCTTGCGCGGTTTCGAGGGCTCGCTGGATCTCCTCTACGCGAAGGCCGTCGCATGAGCGCCACCCGGCGGGCGATCCACGGACTGGGCGAGCTGCTCGTCACGATCGGTCTGGTGCTGTTGCTGTTCTGCGTCTACCAGCTCGTCTGGACCAACATCGAGGCCAATCGCAAGCAGGACTCCGTCTCCCAGCACCTGGCCGACGACTGGCGGAAGTCGCGTCCGACGGTCACGCCGCAAGCACCGCTGACCCTCGGCAAGGGCTTCGCCTTCCTGCGGATCCCGCGCCTCGGCAGGAAGTTCGATGTGCCGGTTATCGAAGGAGTGCGCAGCGAGGACCTGTCCCGCGGGGTCGGCCACTACCGGTCGACAGCACGACCGGGCGAGGTCGGCAACTTCGCCGTCGCCGGTCACCGGGCCACCAACGGCGAGCCATTCCGCGACTTGGACCGGATGCGCCGCGGCGACAAGCTGGTCGTGGAGACCGAGACGACCTGGTACACCTACGTCGTCGACCGCACCCGCATCGTCGCGCCCACCGACGTGTGGGTGCTCGACCCGGTTCCCGGCCGGCCGGAGGCGACGCCCACAAAACAGCTGCTGACCCTGACCACCTGCAACCCGCGGTGGGCTTCCACCGAGCGGCTTATCGTGTTCAGTCACCTCGAGGAAACCAAACCGAAGTCGGCCGGTCGACCGACGGCGCTGGCAGTGGGTCTCTGATGTACGGCTGGATCTGGCGGCACCTGCCCGGCCGGTGGCCGGTGCGGGCCGTGCTGAGTCTGGTGCTGGTGGCGGCCGTCGTACTGCTTCTGTTCACGGTCGTGTTCCCCTGGGCCGAGCACGGCCTGCCGTTCTTCCACGTCACGGTCAATCAATGAGCCCGCCGGCGACCGCGGAGAGCGGCGTGCGCATCCTCGTGGTCGACAACTACGACAGCTTCGTCTTCAACCTCGTGCAGTATCTCGGCCAGCTCGGCGCGCAGTGCACGGTGAAACGCAACGACGACGTGCAGGTGGGCGATGTCGACGGGTACGACGGGGTGCTGCTCAGTCCTGGCCCGGGCACGCCGGAGCGGGCCGGTGCCTGCATCGACCTGGTCCACCACTGTGCCGGCATCGTGCCACTGCTTGGTGTCTGCCTCGGCCACCAGGCCATTGCGGTGGCCTACGGCGCGACAGTCAACCGAGCTCCCGAGTTGCTGCACGGCAAGACCAGTGAGGTGAGCCACGAAGGCGCCGGCGTACTGGCCGGGTTGCCGTCGCCGTTCACGGCCACGCGCTACCACTCGCTGGCCGTCGACCCGCAGACCATGCCCGCCGAGCTCGAGGTCACCGGCGCGACCGAGAGCGGCGTGATCATGGCGCTGCGCCATCGTGACTATGCGCTCGAGGGCGTGCAGTTCCACCCCGAGTCGGTGCTCACCGAGGGCGGGCACCGCCTTTTGGCCAACTGGCTGGTGACATGCGGCGACACCGATGCGCCCGCCCGTGCGGAGGGGCTGGCCCCGGTGGTGGGCGTGTCCGGGTGGACACCGCCGACCGACCCGGGACAGAACACCTAGCCGGTCACCGTGATGGTCGGGCTGACGGTGTCGCTCGGCGTGGGCGTCGGCGGTGCCGTGGCGACGAAGATGCGCACCGTCGACTCCAGGCGTGCGGTGCTGCCTGCCTTCGGTGTCTGGGCGACGACGTTCCCCGCCGGCACCGTGCCGTCCTCGCGTTCGCGTTCCTCCACCTGGAATCCAGCCTGCTGCAGGATGCTGCGGGCCTCCTCTGCAGTCTTGCCGCGGACGCCGGGAACCTTGTTCTCGCCGCTGGCGACGTCGAGGTTGACCTTCGCGTCGACCGGCACGGTCGACCCTTCCGCCGGGTTGGCCTTCACGACGGTGTTGCTGTTCTCCGCGGATGGAACCCGTTTGACGGTGCCGAGCTGCAAGCCCGCGTCGATCAGGGCATTGCGCGCTTCGTCGAGGGAGAGGCCGACCAGCGTCGGGACGGCCGACTCCTTGGCGCCGGAGGAGATCACCAGATTCACCGGTTTGCCCTGGTCGATCTCGGTGCGCGGCTCGGGGCTCTGGCTGACGACCAGCCCCTTGTCGACCGTGTCGCTGTTGGTCTGGGTCACCTCCCCGACGCTGAGCCCGGCGGCCGTGACGGCAGCCTGCGCGCGGGCCTGGGTGAGGCCGACCACGTCGGGCACGGCGACCCGGTTGGCGCCGCCCCCGAACAGCGAGTTGCCCACGAGGGCAGCGATCACGAACACGGCAAGCACGGCGAGGCCCAGCAAGGCGTAGGCCAGGGTGCGGCCGCCCTTCTCCCGCTGGTCGCCGCCGTCGCTGGTCATCGGGAAGGTCGAGGTGGTCGGGACTGCTCCCCCGGGCGTGATGGCGGCTACCCGCTGGGTGGGCGCCGGCGGAGCCACCGCGCGACCGGCGAGCGCGGACCGGATGTCGGCACGCATCTCGTCTGCGGTCTGGTAGCGCTCCTCGCGGTCCTTGGTGAGCGCCCTCAGCACGATCGCATCGGCGGCGGCGGGTACGTCGGGGTCTATCTGTGACGGCGGGACCGGCTCTTCGCGCACGTGCTGGTAGGCCACCGAGACCGGCGAGTCCCCGACGAACGGGGGCCGGCCGGCGAGCAACTCGTAAAGCACACAGCCGGCGGAGTAGATGTCACTGCGGGCGTCGACCTGCTCGCCGCGCGCCTGCTCGGGTGAGAGGTACTGAGCCGTCCCGATGACAGCCGATGTCTGTGTCATGGTCGACGCGCCGTCCGACATCGCCCGCGCGATGCCGAAGTCCATCACCTTGACCTCGCCGTTGCGGTTCAGCATGACGTTGGCGGGCTTGATGTCGCGATGGACGATGCCGCGCTGGTGGCTGTAAGCGAGCGCGGCAAGGATGCCGTCTACGATCTCCAATGCGCGCTCGGGAACGAGCCGACTTCCCGACGCGAGCAGCTCGCGCAAGGTGGAGCCCTCGACGTACTCCATCACGATGTAGGGCACCGGGTTGCCGACGAAGTCGTCCTCGCCGGTGTCGTAGACGGCGACGATCGACGGGTGGTTCAACGACGCCGCGGACTGCGCCTCGCGCCGGAACCGGGCCTGGAACGTTGGGTCGCGCGCCATGTCGGGTCGCAGCATCTTGACCGCGACCGCGCGGCCGAGCCGCACGTCTTGGCCGATGTGCACCTCGGCCATGCCGCCGCGGCCGAGCAGCTCCCCGAGCCGGTATCGGTCCCCGAGTTGTTCCGGGACTCCCGTCGTCACTCGTCACCCTTTCCGGTCATCAATCGTCTTTCTTCTTCTTGCCGGGGCCCTTGCCCTCGTCAGTCGTGCGCACGAAAGAGATGGTCACCTTGTCGCCGCGGGCCAGGCTCCCGTCGGGCGCCACCCTTGTCACCGTACCGGCGTCGCCGTCGGCGGCGACTTCGCGCACCGCGACCACCAGCCCCAGCTGCCTGAGCGCCGCGCGGACCGCGGCCAGCGGGCGGCCGACGTAGTCGGCCTGGTTCACCGTGACCGTTTCCTTGGTTGCCGAGGCCTTGGGTAGTGAGCCGCTCGCCGTCGCCGTCGGCGTGGTCTGCGGCCCGCTGCAAGCCTTGACTGTGGCCAGCACCAGGACCAGCACCACGGCCCCCGCGATCGCGTAGGGCAACCAGGCCGGGCGGTTGCGCAGGGGCGGCAGCAGGAAGCCGGGGTTGGTGTCAGAACCGGTCGGGGCGCCGACGACCGGCGCGATCCAGCGGGTGGCGTCGGCGTCGGCGTCGGCAACCGGGAGTGTCTTCGTGGCGGGGGTAGCCCCGGTGCCCGCAGCACGCAGGGCGAGCACCTCCCGGCCGAGATCGCCGGCGCTCGCCGGGCGGTCGGCCGGGTCCTTGGCAAGCATTCGCATCACCAGGGCGGCGACCGGAGCCGGGACGCCTCCGAGGAGCGCGGGCGGCTCCTCCCTGACCTGGGCGAGAGCGACACTCACGGGGGTGTTCCCATCGAACGGGCGGACCCCGGTCAGGCACTCATAGGCCACGATTCCCAAGGAGTAGACATCACTCGCCGGGGTCACTGGCTGGCCGCTCGCCTGTTCCGGCGAGATGTAGTAGGCGGTCCCCATGATCGCGCCGGTCAGTGTCAGCGGAACCGAGTCGGTCGCACGCGCGATGCCGAAGTCGGTGATCTTGACCGTGCCGTCGGGAGTGAGCAGCAGGTTGCCAGGCTTGACGTCGCGGTGGATAACCCCACCGTCATGCGCCGTCTGCAAGGCCAGCGCCGCTTGACCGATGATGTCCAGCGTCCGGTCGGGCCCGAGGGCGCCCTCGCGGGCCATCTCGGCCGAGAGCGCCTCGCCCGGCACCAGCTCCATCACGATGAAGGGGGAGCCGTCATCCTCGCCGTAGTCGTAAACCGCGGCGATCCCGGAGTGCGAGAGCCCGGCCGCGTGCCTGGCCTCGGCCCGGAAGCGTTCCAGGAATGTCGGGTCATCGGCGTACTCGCGCCGGAGGATTTTGACCGCGACCGGCCGGCCGAGCACGTCGTCGGTGGCCGCCCAGACCTCCCCCATCCCGCCGCCCGCAATGCGCTCGGTCAGCAGGTAGCGGTTGCCCAGCAGGACGTCGGCGTCGGGTCTCATCGTCCGAGCACCGCGAGCATGACCGCACGCGCGATCGGAGCCGCCAGCTGGTTGCCGCTCACCTCGGCGGCCCCGCCACCGTCCTCCAGGACGACCGCGACGGCGACCTTCGGGTCGTTGATCGGGGCCAGCGACACAAACCAGGCATGCGGCTTGCGGTTGGCACCCTGCTGGGCGGTGCCGGTCTTGCCACCGACGCGTACCCCGGAGATCTTCGCGTTGGATCCGGTGCCCTGCTCGACGACGGTGACCATCATCTGGGCCAAGGTGTCGGCCGTCTGCGGGCTGACGACCTGACCCACCTCGTGGGGGCGAGTCGTGTTGAGCACCGACAGGTCCGGCGCGCGGACCTCGCGCACCAGGAACGGGTTCATCAGCACACCACGGTTGCCGATGGTGGCCGCCACCATGGCCATCTGCAGCGGCGTCGCTCGAACATCGAACTGCCCGATGGCGGACTGCGCGGTCTGCGGCGGGTCCGTGTTGAGGGGGAACCGGCTGCGCGCCGATTTCATCGGCACGTCGAACGCGCGGTTGAAGCCGAACCTCTCGGCCTGCTTGCGCAGCCTGTTAGCACCGAGCTCGAGCCCGACCTTGCCGAACGCAGGGTTGCACGAGCGCTTCAACGCGTCTTCCAGGGTGGCCTGGCCGCTGGCGCTGCACGACTGCCCGTCGAAGGTGGGCAGGTTGACGGTGGTCTGCGGCAGGTCCAGCGACGCGCCGTTGAAGACCAAGCTGTCGCGCCGGAACTTCCCACTCTCAAGAGCGGCCGCCGCGGTGACGAGCTTGAACGTCGAGCCTGGTGGATAGGTCTCGCGCAGGGCCCGGTTGAGCATCGGCTGGTCCGGGTCTTTTGTCAGCCGCTCGTGGGCGGCACGGACCTTTGCGGTGTCGTGCGAGGAGAGCAGGCTCGGGTTGTACGACGGGCTGCTGACCAGCGCCAGGATGGCCCCCGTTGAGGGGTCGAGGGCGACGACCGCCCCCTTGCGCCCGTGCAACCCGGCGTACGCGGCTCTCTGTGCCTTCGCGTTGAGAGTGAGCTGGACGCTGCCACCCTTGACCTGCTCCCCGGTCAGCTGGTCGATGACCCGGCGGACGAACAGGCTGTCGTCGGTGCCGGCGAGGATGGAGTTCTCGTCGACCTCGATGCCGCTGGCGCCGTAGACGATCGAGTAGAAGCCGGTGGCCGGCGCATACAGCGGACCTTGCGCGTACTTGCGCAGGTACTTCAGCCGGTCGTCGGTCTTGACGCTGTAGGCCTCCGCCTTGTCGCCGACCAGGATCGGTCCGCGTTCGCGGGAGTACTCCTCGAGGATCAACCGTGGGTTGTTCGGGTCGTTGTGCAGCTCCTTGGCCCGGACCACCTGCAGGTAGTTCGCATTCAGCAGGAGCAGGCCGAACAAGAGCATGACGGCGAGGGCGACCCGTCGCAGCGGCGCGTTCATGGAGTTCTCACAACCGCACCACCTGGGTCTTGGCATCCTCCAACGACGGCGCCGGTGGTGGTGCGGGTCGGCGCGCGGCGTCACTGATGCGCAGCAGCAGCGCGACAAGCATCCAGTTGGCCACCAGGGACGAGCCGCCGTAGGAAAGGAATGGCACGGTCAGTCCGGTCAGCGGGATCAGTCGGGTGACGCCGCCGACGACCACGAACACCTGCAACGCGACGCTGAACGCGAGTCCGGCGGCCAGCAGCTTTCCGAACGAGTCGCGGACGGCGACGGCGGTGCGCAGTCCGCGTTGCACGATGATTGCGTAGACGATGAGGATGGCCATCAGGCCGGTCAGCCCGAGCTCCTCGCCGAGCGCAGCAATGATGAAGTCCGTCTTGGCGAACGGCACGATGTCGGGTCGGCCCTGGCCGAGCCCCTTGCCGAGGATCCCCCCGGTGCCCATGCCGAACAGTCCCTGCACCAGCTGGTAGCTGTCGTCGGCGATGTTGCGGTCGGCGAAGGGATGCAGCCAGATGTCGACGCGCTTCTGCACATGACCGAACATTGTCCAAGCAAGGAACGAACCGGACAGGAAGAGGACGATGCCGATGAGCAGCCAGGACCTGCGCTCGGTGGCGACGTAGAGCATCGCGACGAACATGCCGAAGAACAGCAGCGAGGTGCCGAGGTCGCGCTCGAAGACGAGCACCGCCAGGCTCGCGCCCCAGGCCACCAGGATCGGGCCGAGGTCACGTGCTCTGGGCAGGTCGACCCCCAGCACGCGTCGCCCGGCGAGGGCCAGCACGTCACGCTTGACGACGAGGTAGCCCGCGAAGAACACCAACAGCACGAGCTTGGCGAGCTCGCCGGGCTGGAACGAGAACCCGGCGACGTGGATCCAGATCCGGGCCCCGTTGATCGTCGTACCGATGACGGGCAACAACGGCAGAAGCAGCAGGCCGAGGCCGGCGAGCATCGCGGTGTAGGTGAACCGCTGCAGGATGCGGTGGTCGCGGACCAGGACGAGGACCGCGATGAACAGGACCACGCCGACCGCGGTCCAGGTCAGCTGGGCCGGCGCGGCGGCGGCGGGGACGTCCCGGCCGAGGCGCTCGGCCCGCTCGGCGTCGCCGACGTCGAGGCGGTGGATCATGGCCAGCCCGAGGCCGTTGATCAGGGTGACCGCCGGAAGCAGGACCGGGTCGGCGTTGGGGGCGAACCGCCGCACGGCCAGGTGGGCCACCCCGAACAGAAAGGCCAGGCCGCCGCCGTAGCCGATCATGCCGGCGGGCAGCGCACCGTCGAGGACAAGCCCGACCGCTGCGTAGGCCGCCATCGAGATCGCGACCGAGAACACGAGTAGC
>JBDUAP010000342.1:0-3217 GCA_040004585.1 Sporichthyaceae bacterium | reverse complement strand
TGTCCGAGCGCTGGGTGATGACGCCGTACCTCCTCGAGGTCAGTGCCGATGGACCGAACGTCCCGATCAAGGCCAGCTGCACCTTCTACACCGTCGAGGCGACCCTGCACGTCAAGACGAACCAGCTGGGTGGCTGAACCCTCGCTCACAACCGTTGTGTCCGAAGTGGCTCGGGTCGGTACCCGCACGCCACTTCGGACACAACGCGTTGGGGTGGGGGCTAGAGGAGGCGATACATGACGTGCAGGCCGACTAGGCCGTGCTCAGGGTGGCCGAAGGCCCCCGGCACAGTCGTGAGGATCTCGAAACCGAGTGACTGCCACAACTGCACCGCTGCAGTATTGGTTTCCACAACGGCGTTGAACTGCATGCCGTGGTAGCCGGCCGCCCGGGCCCACCCGACGACGTACTCGCCGAGCGCCCGCCCGATCCCGTGGCCCTGGCAGGCCGGGTCGACCATGAAGCTCGCCGTGGCGATGTGCGCACCCCGTCCGGGCCGGTTAGGCCCCATTTTCGCCGAGCCCAGCACCTGCTCGCCCTCGACGGCGACAACGGTGAGCCCCGGCGGCTCCTCCATCCACCACGACCGCGCGGTCTCCAACGTCATCCCTTGGGGGAAGGCGTAGGTCTCCCCAGCGTCGACGATGGTCGCGAAGAACGGCCAGATCCGGGGCCAGTCCTCGTCGGTGGCGGGGTTGATGTCCACGAGCGGGCTCAGCCGGTGGACAGCTCGACCCGCGGGACCCCAGGCGGCTCGAACCCGAAGACCTGACCGTAGAACGAGAGCTCGGCCTCGTGCGCCCGAATGATCGAGGCGGACATGCGGAACCCGTGCTGCTCGCCCTCGAACTCCAGGTAGGCGTGCGGGATGCCCTTGCGGGCCAACGCGTCGCGGAACATCAGCGACTGCGAGGGCGGCACCACCTGGTCCTCCGACCCCTGTAGCAGCAGGACCGGGCAGGACACCTCGTCGACGTGCGAGAGCGGTGCGCGCTCGACGTACAGGTCATGTGCCTCGGGCAGCGGCCCGATCAGGCTGTCGAGGTAGCGGGACTCGAAGTCGTGGGTGTCCTCGGCAAAGCGCAGCAGTTCCGCGACACCGAAGTAGGAGACACCGGCCGCGAAGAAGTCGGTCGTGGTCAGCGCCGCCAGCGTCGTCCACCCGCCCGCCGACCCGCCGCGGATCGCGATGCGCGCGCCGTCGGCCTCGCCCGCCTCGACCAGCGCCTGCGCGGCCGCCACGCAGTCCTCCACGTCGACGATGCCCCACTGCCCTTCCAGCAGCTGGCGGTAGGCGCGCCCGTATCCCGTCGAGCCGCCGTAGTCGACGCTGACGACACCGATGCCGCGGCTGGTGAAGTAGGCGACGTCCAGAGTCAGGATCGGGAACGACTGCGCCGTGGGTCCGCCGTGCACGAACACGACGTACGGCGGGAGATCACCGCTCGGCGGCGCGACGTCGGGGTTGCGCGGGGGGAAGACGTGCGCGTGCACTACCCGACCGTCCGGACCGGGCAGTGCCTCGGACCGCGGCTCCGGCAGGTACACCGGGTCCGGCACCCGGTCCAGTGACGGCCGCACCCGCTGTACGTCGCCGGTAGTCAGGCTGACGCGCGCGACAGTCAGCGGCTCGGTCGCACTCCCGACGACTGCGGCGGTGTCGGTCTCGCCCACCACCGCGAGCGTCGGCGTCCACACGGTGAACGGCACGTCGACGTCGGTGAGCTTCCCCGACGACGGGTCGAGCAGCCCGAGGGAGTAGGTGCCGGTGCCATGCAAGGCCGCGATCTGGCCGTCGGCCAGCACCCGGTAGGACCCGAAGCCCAGCACCCACATCGGGAAGCCGAACTCCTCGTCGCGGGGGCAGAGTGGCTCGGGCTCGGCGTTGGTTGCAACCTCCTCGCTATCGGGGTGACCGACGTCGAGCCGGTAGAGGTTCCACCAACCCGTCCGGTCCGACACGGCGTACAGCGTCGAGTCGTCGGCCCACTCCGGCTGCAGGACCGACTCCTCGGGTCCGCCGAGCACTTTCCGGACCCTCGTCGCGACGCCACCCTCGAGGTCGGCGAGGCGCAGCTCGGTGCCCTCCCACGGCATCCGCGGGTGGTCCCAGGCGATCCAGGCGATGCGCGTCCCGTCGGGGGAGATGCGCGGGTGGGCAAGGAAGTCGCTGTCACCGGCCACCTCGCGCACCCAGGTGGGGTCCTCCGACGCCGACCCGTCCAGCGGCACCGACACGACGCGCCGGGTCACCCTGGCGTCCACGTGCTGCTCGCGGATGCACATCACCTCTCGCCCGTCTGCTGACAAGACCGGGTCGGCGTAGCGCAGCCCGCCCGGCTCGGTGGGCGCCGGGGTGATGGCGCGTGGTGCGGTGGTTCCCGACTCGAGCACATACAGCCGCTGGTCGTCCCAGTGCGAGAACACCAATGACGGCTCGTCACCACCGACTCCTGGCAGCGGCAGCCACGCCTTGCCGCCGTACTCATGCACCCGGCTGCGCGCGTGCCACGGCGCGGGCAACGCATCGATTACGGTGCCATCGGCCTTGCGGCGTACGACGGTGGCTCGCCCGTTCTCCGACGGTCGGGTCTCGCCCCACCAGACCTCGTCGCCGAGCGAATCGACGAAGCCGAGGGAGACGCCGGACTCGGCCACGTCGGCTGCGCTGATGGGGGAGGGCCATTCACCATGGGGCACGGTGCGGGGCTCGGGCACATCTCCTCCAAGCATGTTGTGGGCGGGTGTCAGCGGGTGTGGGTCATGACCTTGGATAGGAAGTCTTTGGCGCGGTCGCTCCGTGGCGCGGTGAAGAACTGTGCGGGCGGCGCCTCCTCGACGATCCGGCCGTCGGCCATGAAGACCACCCGGTCGCCAGCGCGCCGCGCGAAACCCATCTCGTGGGTGACGACCACCATGGTCATGCCGTCCTTGGCCAGTGAGGTCATCACGTCGAGGACCTCGTGGCTCATCTCCGGGTCCAGGGCTGAGGTCGCCTCATCGAAGAGGATCAGCTTGGGGTCCATCGCCAGCGCCCGGGCGATCGCCACCCGCTGCTGCTGGCCGCCGGAGAGCTGTGCGGGGTACTTGTCGGCCTGGTCGCCCACGCCGACTCGGTCGAGCAGCTGGCGCGCGCGCTGCTCGGCCGCTGCCCTGGGCACATCTCGCGCCTTGATCGGCCCGAGGGTGACGTTGTCGAGCGCGCTCAGGTGCGAGA
>JBDUAP010000052.1:0-10911 GCA_040004585.1 Sporichthyaceae bacterium | reverse complement strand
CTCGAACCAGTGACCTCACGCGTGTGAAGCGTGCGCTCTAACCAACTGAGCTAATCGTCCGCTGCGGGCGTGCACCCGCTGTTCAGGTCGGCAACAACCCTAACCGATGACCGGGATCCAATCGGGGACTCCCTTCCACGCGACGTACAGCCCCACGGCGCCGGCCGCGATGAGCAGGCAGCCCAGCGCGATGAGCGCGCGGATGACCAGTGACTGCTGCGTGACCCAGTCGGTCCAGGTCCGGACCTTGTCGCGGGCGAACACCAGCAGCCGGTCTGCCCATTCGAACTCGGTGCTCAGCACGAACAGCCCTGCGAAGATCACCAGCCAGCCCGGGCCGGGCAGCGGGAGCAAGATGATGCCGATGACGATGATCACCAGGCCGACCGCGGCGACCGTGACCCGGTAGACGTGGTTCATCGCGCGGTTCTTGCGCAGAAGGGCGCGGTAGGCGAACCGGTCCGAGATCGTGCCCTCACCAGCGTCGATCTTGTCGGGCCGGTCGTGCCGGTTGCCCTGCTTCGTCACCCTTTCCCCTCTCGATCCGGGACAGCCTACGGAGAGACGTGTCCGTATCGCCGCAGGCCGCGAGGTTTCCTGGCCCGTGCTGAGGGGATCTCCCTTGTGCGCCCTACCACCCCTACAGCGGGTTCGGCAGGCCTAAGGAGTTGCTAGATGAACGGCTGGGCCCCCTCGACCATCACCCGTGAGTTCATGGTCCAACTGGTGGCCCCCGGCGACGGACGTGTGTCCCTCCCCGTGGTCCTCCACTACGACACCGCCGACCCGTACGCCGTGCACGCGACGTTCCGGACCGGCCAGGGTGAGGGTGTGTCCTGGGTCTTCGCCCGTGAATTGCTCACCCTGGGCGTACACCAGCAGTGCGGTGAGGGCGACGTCCGGGTCTGGCCGTCGTGGGGCAACGGCAGCGAGGTTGTGTTCATCGGTCTCACCTCGCCCGACGGCGAGGCGCTCCTGCAGGCCAGCACCAAGGAGCTCGTCGACTTCCTCGCCCGCAGCTACTCCCTCTGCCCGCAGGGCCAGGAGCGCGACTACCTCGACGTCGACCGTGCCATCGAGGTCCTGCTCACCTCGTCCTGAGTTCGGCAACCGCGCTACCCGCCCGCCCGTAGACGGTTGGCGATGCCGCGCAAACCACGACTGCGCCTCCAGCGCCACTGTGCTGCCTTCCTTGCGGTAGTGAACCGCGTCGAAGGCCATAGGACCGAGCGCAGCAAGGTCGATCAACTCGCTCGGGTCGGTCACGGAGCCAGGCGACGTATCTGGCGGGGTCCTCCTGACCGGGGCTCGCCGGGGCGTCCCGATCACGCTCTGCGAGGACCAACCCGTTCATCGGACCTCCCGTTCCCACGACACAGTGACGGGTCGCCCGCCGATCACCGTCCGCCGCACCGCTCGACCTCCGAGGTGCGCCACGACATCGGCCTCGTGCTCCGCGTCCAGGACCACCAGGTCACCCCAGGCCCCAGTGCCCAGGTGCCCGACGTCGTCGCGAAGCAGCGAGTGCGCCGCTCCTAGCGTCGCTGCCCGGAAGGCCTCGTCCACCGAGAGTCCCATCGCCAGGCAGGCCAGCTGGATCGCATAGGGCATCGACTCGCACCACGACGTCCCGGGGTTGCAGTCCGTCGCCAAGGCCAGCTCGACGCCGGCCTCCCGCAGCACCGCCGCGTGGGACCAGGCCTGCGAACGCAGAGACAGCGTGACCGTGGGCAGCAGGACCGCGACGACACCCGCGGCCGCCATCGCCCCGGCGTCCTCCGAGCTCACGTGCTCGAGGTGGTCGGCGCTGGCACAGCCGAGCTCGGCCGCCAGGGCAGCCGCGCCGGTCGGCGCGATCTCCTCGGCGTGGATGCGCAGACCCAGCCCGTGCCCCCGGGCAGCGGTGAGGATCGTGCGCGCCTCCGCGACGGTGAAGACCCCCTCGTCGCAGAAGACGTCGCACCAACGCGCTCCCCTCGCGGCGGCCATCGGCAGGGTCGCGGCGACCTCCTCGACGTAGTCCGCCCGGTCACGACCCTCGGGCACGACGTGGGCCCCGAGGTAAGTGGGTTCCAGGCGCAGCGGTGTCCGCTCGCCAAGACCGGCGATCACGTCGAGCAGACGCAGTTCCTCGTCGGGGGTGAGCCCGTAGCCGGTCTTGATCTCCATCGTCGTGGTGCCGTTCGACACCGCCTCCGCGGCGCGGGCCGCGGCGAGGTCGACCAGTTCCGCTGTCGACGCGGCCTGTGTGGCGGCCACCGTGGTGCGGATCCCGCCGCCGTCGTACCTCTGTCCGGCGAGCCGCGCGACAAACTCGTCCCGGCGCACCCCCGCATAGACGAGATGGGTGTGCGCGTCGACGAAGCCCGGCACCACGCAGGCGCCGCCCGCGTCCAACACCTCCTCAGGCGCATCCGACGGCAGCGCGGAGGCGGGTCCGCTCCACGCGACGCGGCCGTCCTTCACGACCACCGCGGCATCCATCTGGGCCGGAGCGCTCATCGTCAGCAGCCGGCCGATGCCGCGCACCGTCAGGTTCACGGTTCCCTCGCTGCTGCAGTCACGGGTTCCGCCGGTTCGGGGCCGAGCCCTCCGGCTCTGCCCGAGCGGCGCCCGGCCGTCGCTGCCACGACGCCGGCCAGCACCACCACACAGCCGAGCAGCTGGGCCGGCGACGGACGCTCGTCCAACACCGCCGCGGCCAACAGAACAGACGCGACCGGCTGCAGCAGCAGGATCACCGAGGTGAGCGCGGCTGGCACGCGCGGCAACGAGACCGAGATCAGCAGCCAGCCGAGCACCTGCGAGCTCAGTGCCAGCAGGACCAGCCAGCCGTGCGCTGGCCAGGACGGCACCAGGTCGAGCCCGCCGGACACCGGGCCGAGCAACGCACTGACGACCGCGCTGACCGCAGTCGCGTCGAACAGCGGCCCCGCAACCCGTCGCAGGTCGCGGGCACCGTGCCGCAGCACGAGCAGGAACCCGGCGTAGGCGATCGACGTCCCGACCCCGAACAGCACGCCGAGCCCCGGGCTCTCGCCGTAGGCGTCCGCACCGACCACACCCGAGATGAGCACCACCCCCACCAGCACGACCGGCACGGCGGCGACGAGTCGCGGGCTCGGTCGCTCGCCCAGCAGCCACCAGGCGACGAACCCGACGATGACCACCTGCAGGTTGCCGAGGACCGTGGCGATGCCCGCGCCGACGGCGGCGATCGCGTGGTGCCACAGCACCAGGTCGACGGCGAAGAGGACACCCGCGCCGGCCGCGACCCATCGCTGCCGCGCCGGCCGCCTGCCGAACCGGCGGTCCTCGCGCAGCATCAGCAGACCGAGCACCGGCAGCGCGTAGAGACAGCGGAAGGTCGCGGCAGTGGCGGGCGCGACGTCGGCCAGTCGGACCAGCGTGGCCGAGGCGGCGATGCGCGCAGCGCCGCCGGCGGCAGCGAGGACCGGACGGTCCGTGAGGGCCACCGCTCTCCTCTCGGTGCAAGTCAGGAGCGTTGCCGAGTTACGCTACTGTCGATCTCGGCACCCTAGCAACGTGAGGTGAGGAGTGGATTTCGGTCATGACACCCAGTGCGCCCTCGGCACGGTCGTCGACCTGGTCAACACCGCGCCCGAGGTCACCGGCGGCGACGGGCTCACCGGTCTCCACGACCTGACGGATTTCGTCGCGCGGCACGAGATCTCCGAGCCGGGACGGCTGACCAAGGACGACCTGGAGGCCGTCCGACGGCTCCGGGCGCGGCTGCACGCGATCTTCGGCGCAGCCGACCAGCCCGCCGCCGTACAACTGGTCAACGCTCTCGTCGCCGACGCACGCACCACACCGCGCCTGACCGACCACGACGACTGGCCGCTGCACATGCACTACTACGCGCCCGGTGCCCGGCTGGCCGAACACCTCGCCGCCGACGGCGGGATGGCGCTGGCAGTCGTGCTCGCCGCGGGCGAGTGGGAACGGCTAACCACCTGCGACGCCCCGGACTGCAACCGGGTGCTCGTCGACCTCTCCCGCAACCGGTCCCGCCGCTACTGCGACAGCAAGACCTGCGGGAACCGCCTGCACGTCGCCGCCTATCGCGCCCGCCAGCGCACCTGACCACCCCAGCCTGACCACCCCAGCCTGACCACCCGCGTTGTGTCCGAAGTGACCCGCGGAGGTACCCGCACGACGTTTCGGACGTAGCGGGTTCGAATGGGCGGAAGTCTGAGGCCGTCAACGTCTGCGAGCTGGAGCCGTTGGCACGCGCTCGACTCACCGAGAGGGCCAACGCCTACCTGGCGTGGTGCTGACCGACGACCTGCTGTGGACCTACCCGAAGAACTCCACGATCCGGGCGGTGTCGTCGGAGAACGCCCATCGCGCCGTGATCTTGCCGTCTGCCATGTGATAGATCTCGGCTGTCCGATACTGAAGCGTCTTGTCGCCGCGCCGAGCGGTGACGTCCATCAGCTGAATCGCGTGCTCGTCGTTGGCGACGACGTCGTGCAGGTCCGCCTCGATCTCGTAGTCGCCGACCGACTCGGCTAAGCGCTGCCCCAGCGCCTGCTTGCCGCGAGTCGGCTCGGCACGACCGATCTCGTGCCACTCGACGTCGTCCGCCATGGCGTCGAACGCGGTGTCGAAGTTGCCCGCCTTCACACGATCGCCCATGTCCCGCAGGATTTTCGCGTTGGGATGCTCGTTCATCGTTGTCCTCTCCGTGCTCGGTATGTCCGGACTGCAGATACTCTCGCAGCGCTCTCAGTGCAGCCAGTCGGGGGGGCGTGAACCATCCAGCATGGGGATGCGGATCCCGACCTCTCGGGCAGTGCGCTCGGCGATCTCGTAACCCGCGTCGGCGTGGCGCAATACACCTGTCCCGGGGTCGTTGGTGAGCACTCGGCTGACCCGTTGGTGCCCGGCATCGGTGCCGTCGGCGACGACAACCACGCCGGCGTGGATCGACTTGCCGATACCGACTCCCCCGCCGTGGTGAACCGACACCCAGGACGCGCCGGAGGCAGTGTTGAGCAACGCGTTGAGGATCGGCCAGTCCGCGACAGCGTCCGAGCCGTCGAGCATCCCCTCGGTCTCCCGCTCGGGCGAGGCGACCGAGCCAGCGTCGAGGTGGTCGCGCCCGATCACGATCGGAGCCGTCACCGCGCCGGACCGGACCAGCTCGTTGAACGCCTGTCCCGCGACGTGCCGCTCGCCGTAGCCGAGCCAGCAGATGCGCGCCGGCAGGCCCTGGCCTTTCACCTTCTCGGCCGCGAAGCGCACCCAACGCTGCAGGCCGTCGTCGTCGGGGAAGGCTTTGAGCACAGCCTCGTCGGTCGCCGCCAGGTCGGATTCCGCGCCGGACAGGCACGCCCACCGGAACGGCCCGGCGCCGCGGGCGAACAGTGGCCTGATGTAGGCGAGCACGAAACCGGGGTATGCGAACGCGTCGGCGAAACCGGCGTCCTGTGCCTGCCCGCGCAGCCCGTTGCCGTAGTCGAACACGATCGACCCGGCCCGCTGCATGTCCACCATCGCGCTGCAGTGCTCGGCCATCGCCGCTCGGGACCGCTCGACGTATTCCGCCGGCTTGTCCCGCCGGAGCTCGACGGCCTCCTCGAGGCTCATTCCATTGGGGACGTAGCCCTCGAGGGCGTCATGGGCGCTGGTCTGGTCGGTCACCACGTCCGGCACCCAGCCCCGGCGCACCAGCTCGGGGAGCACGTCGGCGCAGTTGGCGACCACCGCGACCGACAGCGCGCGCCCGGCCGCCTTCGCCGCCTCGACCCGGGCCAGGCCGTCGTCGAGCGAGTCAGCGATCTCGTCGAGGTAGCCGTGGTCGAGCCGACGCTGCGCGCGCCAGGGGTCGACCTCCATGCATAGCGCCACTCCCCCGTTGCCGGTTATCGCGAGCGGCTGCGCGCCGCCCATCCCGCCGAGCCCACCGGTCAGGGTGATCGTGGCGCGCAGCGATCCGCCGAAGTGCTGGTTGGCGACCTCGGTGAACGTTGCGTAGGTGCCTTGCAGGATCCCCTGCGTGCCGATGTAGATCCACGATCCCGCGGTCATCTGGCCATACATCATCAGGCCGGCGTCCTCGAGCTCGCGGAAATGCTCGGGCGTCGCCCACTTCGGCACCAGCAGCGAGTTGGCGATCAGGACGCGCGGTGCCATCTCGGAGGTGCGGACGATCCCCACCGGCTTGCCTGACTGCACGAGCAGGGTGTCGTCGGGCGCCATCTCCCGGAGCGAAGCCACGATCTTGTCGAAGGCCTCCCAGCTGCGGGCCGCCCGCCCCGAGCCGCCGTAGACGACGAGGTCGTCCGGTCGCTCGGCGACCTCCGGGTCCAGGTTGTTGTGCAGCATCCGCAGCGCGGCCTCGGCCCCCCAGGACCGGCACGTCATCTCCGACCCGCGCGGAGCACGGACCGGTCGGGCTCCCTGCATGGCCTGCACTCTAGGCCGAACGGATGAGGGCGAGTCGGGATCCGGCCGAGCCCGAGGGGTCTGGTCACCCGATTGCAGCGCCACCTCGCGGGCGCTTCTCTGGACTGACGACAAGAGCGGAGGGGACATGTCCGGCAACAGCGAGCTGGCGGTGCGTGCTCTGCACGCGCTGGCGGGCGCTGAGATGGACGTGCTCGAACGCCTCTACAGCCGCGACTTCGTCTTCCACATGCAGCTGCCCGGCCGCCCTCAGGGCTATGCCGGCCTCCGCGACCGGGCCCTGATGATCAACAGCGCCCTGTACGACGTGTCGATCGCGGTCAAGGTGGTCGTCGACGATGGCGACACGGTGGTGACCCGCTGGCGTGGGGGGGCCGTGCACAAGGGTGACCTGCTGGGCATGCCGGGCAGCGGCCGACGGATCGCCGTCAACGGCATCACGATCTTCCGGGTCCGCGACGGCGTCATCACCGAGGAGTGGACCGAGTTCGACGGACCGGGGCTGCTCAATCAGCTCCGCACTCCGGGGGCAGACAGCGACGTACCCGCACAGCGGGACAACGAGACCATCACGCTCCCGAACTGATCTTCCGACGGCTCACGGGTCGACGTTGGCTGCCGACCGCTCGGCGAACATGGCCGCCAGCTTGCTGGTGACCGGGCCGGGGGCATCGTCAAGGGTCCGTTGGTCGACTGCATGGACGCCGTGGACGTCGCGCGTGCTCGAGGTGAGGAAAACCTCCTCGGCCGTGGCCAGCTCACTCATCGCGACATCGCGTTCGACGGCCTCGGACCACTCGAGCAGCAGCGCCCGCGTCACTCCCGCGAGGCAGCCGGAGGACAGCGGCGGGGTGACGACCTGACCCGCCAGCACGAGGAACACGTTGGAGCCGGTGCCCTCGCACAGGTTCCCGACCGTGTTGGCGAGCAACGCCTCGGCGGCGCCGTTGGCATGAGCGTGCGCGAGCGCCACGACGTTCTCGGCGTACGACGTGGTCTTCAACCCGGCCGTCGCTGATCGCTCGTTGCGCGTCCAGGGCACGGTGGCCACCGCCGACGAGGTCGGCCAATCGCGCATCGGCGCCACCGCGACGACCAGCGTGGGCGCACCGTCTCCGCGGTCCGAGCCGAGCGGGCTGATGCCGCCGGTGTAGGTGATCCGCAGGCGCAGCGGGGCGGTCACGTCGTTCTCGGTGAGGATCTCCTCGATGGCGTGGCGGACGAGGTCGACGTCGGGCTCCGGCAGCCCGAGCCCGCGGGCCGATGCGCTGAGTCGCTCCAGGTGTCGCGTCAGCGCGAACGGGACCCCGTCGACCACCTTGGCGGTCTCGAAGACGCCGTCGCCCACCGTGAGCCCGTGGTCGAACGCCGACACCAGCGCCTCGGCCGACTCGACGACCGTGCCGTTGACCCAGGTACGCACGTAGGTCCCTTCATCTCGATGCGAGCGCGACCAGCCGCGAAGCCTTGAGCTCGGTCTCGTCCCACTCCTGCTCCGGGTCGGAGCGCCAGGTGATGCCGGCTCCGGTGCCGAAGCACAGCGTGCCGGACCGAAGCCAGAATGTGCGAATGCCGACAGCGAGACACGCCTCGCGCCGGTCGGCGTCGACCCAGCCCACCGCGCCGCAGTAGGGCCCGCGTGGCACCGGTTCGAGCCCACCGATCAGCCGCAGGGCACTGGACTTGGGCGCGCCGGTCACCGAGCCCGGCGGGAATGTCGCGATCAGAATCTCCCCCCAGCCGACGTCCGGCCGAAGCCTTGCTCGCACCGTCGAGACCAGGTGCACCAGCCCCGGGTATTCCTCCACGGTGCACAGCTCGGGCACCTCCACCGACCCGGTGGTGGCGACCTGGCCGAGGTCGTTGCGCACGAGGTCGACGATCATCACGTTCTCCGCGTGGTCCTTGGCCAGCAGGCCGTCCACGCTGCGGGCCGTCCCCTTGATCGGCCCGGACTCCACCACGTCGGCGCTGCGACGGAGGAACAGCTCTGGGGAGGCGGTCACCACGTGAACACCTGCGGCTGGGAGCCGCACCACCCCGGCGTACGGCGCGGGGTTGCCGCGCGCCAAGGCGCCCGCCAGGCCCACCACATCGGCGTCGCGATCGGTCGGTGCCGAGAGCACCCGGCAGACGTTGACCTGGTAGACCTCGCCGGCCGCGATCTCGCTGCGCACGCGCTCGACAGCGGTGACGTAGCCGTCGCGCGACAGGGACGACGTCCAGGCCGAGCGGTCGGGGCCGTGCCACGGTGCGGAGGGCAGACTCGCGGGCCGCACGTCGGCGAAGTGGGCGCACGTGAGGCGGCCCTCGAAGTCGGCCACGACGGCCCACCAGCCAGCACTGTCAAGCGCGGCGGGGTCGGTCGTGACGTCCACGAGTCCGGTCGCCAGGCGCTCGCCGAACCACGCCAGTGGCTCGGAAGAGCCCGACGCGTCAGGCCAACGCACCGACCGCCGCCTCGGCGGCCCCAACGATCTCGGTCAGCAGCCCGTCGACGGCCGCGAGCTGGACCGCGACGTTGCGGTCGGAGTCCATCGTCGGGACCTGGGTGCGGACCAACCGCTGCACCGCGCCACTCGCCGCGCCGGGCTCGGCGACGGCGACCCGGAAGTCGATGGCCTGGGCGGCGGCCACGATCTCGACCGAGAGGACCGAACGGACGTTCGCGACGACGTCACGCAACTTGCGCACGGAGGTCCAGCCCATCGAGACGTGGTCCTCCTGGTTGCCCGACGTGGGGATGGTGTCGACACTCGACGGGTGTGCGAGCACCTTGTTCTCGCTCACCAGGGAGGCGGCTGTGTACTGCGCGATCATGTAGCCGGAGTTGGTGCCGGGGTCGCGGGCCAGGAAAGCCGGCAGGTCGCGGGAGAACGCCGGGTCGAGCATCCGGTCGGTGCGCCGCTCCGAGATCGACGCCAGCTCGGCCACCGCGATCGCGAGCATGTCGCCGGCGAACGCCAGCGGCTCGCCATGGAAGTTGCCCGTCGACATCACCTCGCCGTCGGGCACGATCACCGGGTTGTCCACGATGGAGCCGAGCTCGATGTCGATGACCCGGCGGAAGTGGGTCAGGACGTCGCGCACCGCACCGTGCACCTGCGGCGCGCAGCGCAGGCAATAGGAGTCCTGTACGGCGTGGTCGCTCTCCCGGTGCGAGGCGATCAGCGGTGACCCGGCCAGGAGGCGACGCAGGTTGGCCGCGCTGTCGAGCTGGCCCGGGTGCGGCCGGATCACCTGCACCCGCTCGTCGTACGCACGGTCCGTGCCGAGCAGTGACTCGACGCTCATGGCGCAGGCGACGTCGGCGACCTTGACCAGCAGCTCGATCTCGTTGATCGCCAGGCACAGCAGGACCTGCATCGGCTCGGTGCCGTTGATCAGCGACAAGCCTTCCTTGGCGGCCAGGGTCAGCGGCTCCAGGCCCGCCTCGGCGAGCAGCTCAGTGCTCGGTCGACCGTCGAGCGGGTCGCCGGCGCGGCGTAGCCGCCCCTCGCCCACCAGCGGCTGCGCCAGGTGAGCGAGCTGAGCAAGGTCGCCCGAGGCGCCGACCGAGCCCTTGCCGGGGATCACCGGCAGAAGCCCCAGGTCGAGCAGCTCGAGCAGCCGGCGTGGCAGGTCGACCCGGACACCGGAATAGCCGGCAGTAAGCGTGCGGGCGCGCAGCAGGAGCAAGCCGCGCACGGCGTCGTCGGGCAGCGGCGTGCCGACCCCGGCCGAGTGCGACCGGACCAGTGCGAGCTGCATCCGCTCGAGGTCGTCGCGTCCGATATGGGTGTCGGCCAGGGCGCCGAACCCGGTGGTGACGCCGTACATCACCTTGTCCTGCTCGACGGCGTCGGTGACCACCCGGCGGCTGCGTTCCATCCGGGCCGCCACGTCGGGTCCGAGCTCTGCACGGGCCCGGCCGCGCGCCACGTCGACGACGTCCTCGACGGTGAGCGCGTCGCCGGTGACGATCACGGTCCGCATGCCGGGCAACCTACCGGGCGGTGCGACCCGCCAGCCCGGCCGCCGCTTCCAGCAGGCACATCGCAGCCAGCCGCACCGTCCGCCCGTCCGGCGCGTCTGCCTCGGCGTCGACCTCGGTGATGTCGACCGCCCGGACCCGAGGTTCGCGGCCGGCCAGGTAAGCCGCTTCCAGCAGCTCGCCTGCCGACAGCCCACCCGGCACGCTCGCGGGGCAGGCCGGAGCGACCGCCCGGTCGCAGACGTCGACATCGAGGTCGACGTAGACCTCGGCTGCTCCTGAACCGGCGACGTCGAGGGCCTCGCGCATGCAGTCGGCGATGCCGCGGCGGGCAACCTCGCGCCGGTTGATGATCGTGATGCCCCACGCAGTGGCCTCCCTGGCGTAGGACCGGGAGTTCGCCCAGTCGCCGATGCCCACCTGCGCGATCCGGGTCGGGTCCAGGCCGGCCTCGACAAGTCGGCGCACCGGTGAGCCGTTGGAGACGCCCTCGCGGATGTCGT
>JBDUAP010000341.1:0-3242 GCA_040004585.1 Sporichthyaceae bacterium | reverse complement strand
TCAAGATCATTCAGTCATCCCGGGTGCACCAACCTCCCGGGGCAGAACAGCTAGCTGACGTCGTACCTCCGAGGAGACCCGACCCCCGTCTGCGCGACCGGCCGTCCTCGGGGTGAGCACCTTCATGGCGGCTCCCATCCCGCGCGGCCCTTCTGCGCCGGTCTCGGCGATGGCCGCGGCCACCAGCTCCCGCAGCTCGTCTTCGGAGAGCTGGATCGGTAGGTAGCCCTCGATGACGGCCCCCTCTTCGCGTTCACGCTCCGCCCGGTCCGGCCGCCCACCGCTGTCGAACGCCTCAGCTGCCTCACGGCGTTTCTTGGCCTCCCGGCCGAGCACCGTGACGACCTCGTCGTCGGTGAGCTCGCGGGCCGACGTACCGGCGACTTCCTCGGTCTTGACGGCGGTCAGCACCATCCGCAGGGTCGCCGAGCGCAACTCGTCGCGGGCCTTCATCGCCGTGGTGAGATCGGCCCGCAGCCGCTCCTTCAGATCGGTCATGCCGGCCAGTCTGTCAGCATGGAGACATGCGCCGATCCCCGTCGTTGCCTCTCGCCGTGCTCGCCGGCGGTGTCGCCGCGTTCAGCTACGCAGCCGGCTACGAGGTGCGCTCCTACCGGCTGCGGCGGGTGGAAGTGCCCGTTCTCAAGCCCGGGTCCCGCCCGCTGCGGGTCCTGCACGTCTCGGACCTGCACCTGACACCGGGTCAGCGGCGCAAGCGCGAGTGGGTCCGTGCCCTGGCTGGGCTCGAGCCCGACCTGGTCGTCAACACGGGTGACAACCTGGCTCACCAGGAAGCCGTCCCTGCCGTGCTGGAGGCGCTCGGGCCGCTGCTCGAGCGTCCCGGTGTCTTCGTACTCGGCTCCAACGACTACTACGAGCCGGTGCTGAAGAACCCGGCGAGGTATCTGCTGCCCAACGGAGGGCCGACGTTGCGCGCCCCCCTGCTGCCCTGGGGAGACCTGCGCGACGGTTTGACGTCGGCCGGATGGCTGGACCTGACCAACGCGCGCACGCGGATCAAGGCCGACCACCGCGAGATCGAGGTGGTCGGCTCGGACGACCCGCACATCAGGAGAGACCGGTACGCCGAGGTCGCTGGCCCGGCCGACGCAACCGCGGACCTCTCCCTAGGCGTCGTGCACGCGCCGTACCGCCGGGTGCTGGATCCGATGACGACGGATGGCTTCGGGCTGATCCTGGCGGGTCACACGCACGGCGGGCAGCTGTGCGTGCCGGGCTTCGGGGCACTGGTGACCAACTGCGACCTGCCGCGGCGGCACGCGAAAGGCCTGTCAGTCCACCGGGCCAGTGACGGCTCGGGGGCGCGGTCGTTGCTGCACGTGTCCGCGGGGTTGGGCACGTCGCCGTACGCGCCGGTTCGGTTCGCCTGCCCCCCGGAGGCGACGCTGCTCACGCTGGTTGCCGGGCCTGATCGTCTGTGACGTGGGTCGGCAGGCGCACGCGCCTCGGCTAGACTTGCCGGGCTCCATCGGGGTGTAGCGCAGCTTGGTAGCGCGCTGCGTTCGGGACGCAGAGGTCGTGGGTTCAAATCCCGCCACCCCGACAGGTCACAGCCGGTGTTTCTGCAGGTCAGAGGCACCGGCTGTTTGTCATTTGGGGCTGCAGAGGGCCTTTGGTCACAGGAGTGGTCACAGAAACTCTGCGAACGCTTCCGGACGGCCGTGCACCGGCACGGTCAAGTGCCGCGATCTGAGTGGCGATATTCACCGGCATGGGGGACCTGCAGGTGGTGCGCTGGCGCAAGTACGGCAAGGACCGGCTCTACGTCAACGATCAGGACGGGCTGCGGATCGGGTGGGTCGACCTGCTCACCGGTCAGGTCACGATCGAGAAGTCGGAACAGACCGATGCCTTCAATGCCGTGGTCGCCGCCCATCACCGCCCATCGGTTCCATCGCCTCGCCCGAGTCAGGAGCCGGCCTGGGTCGACCTCGCGTCCAACCGACCGGGCCAGGGTGTCCGGGAGCTGGCTGAAGCCGAACTCGCCGCGATGAAAGAACGCTCCAGAGTCGGCACCTTCTTTGCCCGGACCTTCGACATGAAGACCGATGAGCGAGCTTGGCGGGTCGGTGCTGGCGGCGAGGAGTCGGTAGGGGGCCGTCTCGAGAAGTTGGCGAAGCACGGCTGGCACGTGCTGCACGCTGTTCCCGTCGGCGACCGCGGATCCGACATCGATCACGTCGTCATCGGCCCCGGCGGGGTGTTCACCCTGAACACCAAGACGCACCCCGACGGCCGGGTCTGGGTCGGGCGCAACTCTGTCCGGGTCAACGGGCACGCCGTGCCCTACCTGCGGAACTCGCGGTTCGAGGCCCAGCGCGCCGAGCGGCTGCTGGCCGCCGCCGTCGGATTTCCCGTCCCGGTCCGTCCGGCCCTGGTGTTCCTGACCGGAACGCTCATTCCGAACGTCACCATCAAGGCCGCGCCTGATGACGTCGTGATCCTCGACCGGACAGACATCCCCGGCGCGTTCAAGCGTTCGTCTCGGCACTTGGTGGCAGAGCAGGTCGCCGAGATCTATGAGCACGCTCGACGATCAACAACGTGGACGCGCAGGGTGCTGTGAGAAAGACGCGACATTCATTGAGAGCGGATCAAGGCAGCCACCGTGTTGGCCGCGTCCGCATCCGGGGGAGTTCGTGCGCCGGCCAACCGTCCCAGCCGAGAGCACCACGCTTGGCCTCACCTACCTAGAGTTCGTCGCCTTCCTGCACGCCGCGAACTCCCTGGGCCCCAACGCTCTGGCGTTGGCCAATCTGCTCGGCATGCTCGGTCTGCGGGTCTCCGAGGCCTGCCACGTCGACATCGAGCACCTCGGTGAACAGCGCGGGCACCGCGTCCTGCAGATCCTCGGCAAGGGCGGCAAGCCGGCCACCGTCCCGCTGCCAGTCCCCGTGGCCCGCGCCCTCGACGCCGCCCGCGGCGACCGCGACCAAGGGCCGCTGCTGCGAACCCGAACCGGGCGCCGGATGGACCGCCACACCGCCGCGAGGATCGTAAGCAACACGTGCCGCGCCGCAGGTATCAGCGCCCGAATCTCCCCGCACAGCCTTCGTCACACGTACGTCACGCAACTCCTCGACTGTCTGAGGCCCTTCATCGTTCTGCATCAGCTCGACAGCACTAGCTGATGCTCGCACACGAGCATTGGGCACATGTGTCAGCCCCAGCATCTCGGGTTCGCTCTCGCAAACATGACCAATACGTTTAATCTGCACTGC
>JBDUAP010000340.1:0-3246 GCA_040004585.1 Sporichthyaceae bacterium | reverse complement strand
CCCAGAATCCGGTATGCGGTAGCAAATCGCGAGATTCACGCTCAGTCACCATCGTTCGGCGATCCCCCGGGCCACGTGGTCTGCGATGGCCATGATCGTGATCATGGGATTCACGCCGCTCGAGGTGACGAATGCGCTGGCGTCAGCGACGAAGAGACCGCGGACCTCGTACGTCTCACCTGTCTCGCCGACGACGCCACGACCGGGGTCGGCGCCCATGGCGCAGCTCGCCATCTGGTGGAAGGAGATGAGCGCCATCCGGCATCGGTCGAGACCGCGTCGGTCCAGGGCGCCGGTGAAGTCGTCGAGCCAGCCATTCGCGCTTGGGATCACGCGGGCCGGCGGCTGCTGGAGGGTGATGAGCTCGCGTGCTCCAGCGGCGGCTAGTACCTGCGCTGCGCCGAGCATCGCCGTGCGCATGTGATTCGCGTCGTACGCCGAGAGCTCGTAGTGGACGCGCGGCCGACCGTCCCGACCGGTCACCACGCGGCCGCCGTCGCGGTCCCGCAGCAGGACGCCACAGATGCTCAGATTGGCGAGGCGCCGGATGTCGGCACTGTGCTGTTCGGGGTTCTCCCAGCCGAACGCACTGGCCGGCAGCGCCCAGTGCACCGGTCCCGTCTCGAACATCGCGCCGTACCCGCCGTCCTGGTCGGCGAACTGCTCCGAGCGGCGTGTCTGGAGCCTGCCGCTCCACGGCTCGACCCGCTCATCGAAGTACCCGGCGACCGCGGAGACCGGGTGCAGGCGGAGGCCCCGACCGATCAGCGGGTTGGCCAGGCCGGAACGCGCGAGGAGGGCGGGCGTGTGGAGCGCACCACATGCGGCCACGACGGCGCGGGCGCGCACGGTGAGCCGCACGGCACGACCATCGGGGCGCCGCACGCTGGCGGTTACGCCAACGGCACGACCGCCGGCGCTAAGGACCCGCTCGACGTCGCAGCGAACGACGATCCGCGCGCCAGCCGCGACGGCGTCGGCCAGATAGGTCTTCGCGGTCGAGTTCTTGGCGTCCGGTCGGCAGCCGTAGCCGCAGTAGCCGCACTCGAGCCCGTCGGGGCAGCCGGTCGCGTTGCGCGGGATGACGTCCACGTGCCAGCCGCAAGCTCTGAGGCCCCGCTCCAGGATCTGATCGCGCACGCCGGGGTCCGAATTGTCGATATTGACCCCGGACCGCGCCGAAACGCGCGCGAGCGATTCCGCGAACCTCCGGCCGGAAAAGAGCGAAAGCCCCGACCGGCGGTCCCATTCGAGGCGCGTCGCCTCACGCAGAGGCAGGCTCGTCGTCCAGTTGACGACCGTCCCACCACCGAGACAGCTGCCGGCGAGGATCGGCAGCGAGCCACTCTGGGTCATTAGCAGGCCACCGTCGAGGTAGGCGGCCGACAGCATGTCGCCCTCTACCTGGGTGAACTCCGGCGGGCCGAGGTTCTCGCCCTTCTCCAGGACCATCACGCTGAGGCCAGCGTCGGCTAGCACCCCGGCGGCCACGCCCCCGCCCGCCCCGGAGCCGCAGATCACGACGTCGCAGTCCAAGGTCGTGTCATCCGCGACCTCCACCGTGGTCAGCCGGCCGCTGCGCCGTTGAATCGGCGGTGGCAGCGGGCCAGGATAGCCCGCCGCACGCCAGGCCGGGTGCGAACCGTCTGCCATCGGCCAGCTGTAGTACGCCACGTTGACGAGCCGCTTGAGTGCCTGGAACCCTGCCCGTCGGAGCTGGATCCGGCTATCCCCCCATCCACGCAGGACACCGACCCGCCCAGCGAGGTCGAGACTGTCGAACCGGGCAAAGCGTCCCGCCAACGCGAGGTTTACCAACGGCCAGCCGAGCGCCCCGAGCAGCTGCTTCAGCCGCATGCGGTCATCCAGGTTGGGTAGCGAGCCGATGAGACCGACGACCCGGTCGAGAAGCAGCCCCCGGTCGCCCGCGCCGTCGGGAGGCTGAAACGTGTCGCACACGGCTGCGAGCACAGCGCGCTCACGCGGGGTGAGCTCGGCGGTCAACGGACAGAGCCCGGCATGTGGGTCCTCACGAGGACTCCTCTGTCTGAATGGTGCACTCGGCCCCGGTTACGCGGGGATTATCGGCCGCATTTTGCTTGTGGCACGACAATGCACTTGGAAGAGCCGTGTCCCGGCAAGATAGATACGTCCGTGCAGCGTACCGCCCTGGCCCCCGACCGTGATCTTGAAGTCCGCCCGTCCATGATCCAGATCTCGGTCGCGAGGGTGCACGTGCGCACGATCGTGTTGCTCGCGCCCGAGGAGGTGGACGCGGCCACGAAGCAGAGCGGCGACTACGGGCCGCCGACGGCGGCTGACCGTGCGGACGGCCGCGATGGCGTCAAATGGGGGGCAGCGGCGGCGCCGCCTGGTAGATCGCGGGGAGCGGCGTCCCCGTCGCGGGCGTTTCGACCTCGACGATATCGACTCGCAGCGGGCCGAGAATGCCGAGCAGCTCCTGCTGCTCACCCGCCGGCACCTCGAACTGGTTCAGGGTGGCCACGAGGTCCGCGACGAGGGCGTCGAACTCGCCAGCGGTCACCCCATGCCAGCGTGCGTCTCACGCATGCTCCGGCCCGTGTAGGTGCCCGGCCCGCCGGTGGCTGCACAGACCTGCTCGACGAGCATCGTCTTCAGCGCTCCGTATGCCCAGTCGCCGCCAGCAGCGCCAGGAGGGGACAGGAACAGCCAGGAGTCCGGCCGCGCCTGAACCCTTATGGCCCACCAGTCGCGCGCAGCGGCTGCTGCGTGACTCCGGTTGTGGGATCCGACGGCCTCGACTCTGCGGGGCCGCTACGCGGACGTCACGACCTCTTTGACATGGTGGTGAAGCCATTCGGCGCCTGACGCAATAGCCCGAGCACTTGGCGTGCCCGCGGTGCGGGCCACTGTCATAGCGCCCAGAGCAACCAAAGGGCTGGGCGCCACCTGCACGCTACCGATCGCCGCGGCCGGTGCCGCTTGAGCTCTTCGCGCCGTCAACGCCGTCCCGCCCCGTGAAGCAGCGACCTGGTCCCAGCTTCAGAGGAGGGAGACGACCCGCATCGGCTGGCGGATCCCCTTTAACCGCTCCTCGCGCGCGGGTGAGTGTTGGACCGTTGTTCCGGAGCCGCCCAGGGTCGCCTCGCTGGCCACGATCTCGTCGGCACCGCCGAGGGCAGCGATCCGCGCCGCGGCATGAACGCCCACGCCGCCGTAGCCAGATCTCGTCTTGGTCGCCGCGGTCGTGTGCAGCCCGATGCG
>JBDUAP010000339.1:0-3254 GCA_040004585.1 Sporichthyaceae bacterium | reverse complement strand
CGCCGATCATCACCGACGGGTTGGACGTGTTGGTGCACGAGGTGATGGCCGCGATCACGACGTGACCGTGGTCGACCTCGAACTCCTGTCCGTCCAGGCTGACCTTCGCGGGGTTGGACGGCCGGTCGGCTGCCGCTTTCGCGGGAGCGCCGTGTGGTGCTCCGGCGGTGCCGTTGCCCGTCATACCGACCGCGGGCGAGTCGCTGGCGGGAAACGACTCGGCCGAGCCCTCGTCGACCTTCGAGGCCACGCCGTTTCCGGTGTAGGCGCCCAGCGCCTCGCGGAAACTGCTTCTGGCGTCCGAGAGCGACACCCGGTCCTGCGGCCGCTTCGGCCCGGCGATCGACGGGACCACGGTCGAGAGGTCCAGCTCGATCGTCTCGCTGAATTCAGGCTCGGCTTTGGGATCGTGCCAGAGCCCCTGGGCCTTCGCATATGCCTCGACGAGCGCGACCTGTGGCTCCTCCCGGCCCGTCATCCGCAGGTAGCGGATCGTCTCGTCGTCGATCGGGAAGATAGCGACGGTCGAGCCGTACTCCGGGCTCATGTTGCCGATGGTGGCGCGGTTGGCCAGGGGAACCGCTGCGACGCCTTCGCCGTAGAACTCGACGAACTTCCCGACGACCCCGCGCTCGCGCAGCATCTCGGTGATGGTGAGGACCAGGTCGGTCGCGGTGGCGCCCTCCGGCAGCTCACCGGCAAGCTTGAAGCCGACGACCTTCGGGATCAGCATCGAGACCGGCTGGCCGAGCATGGCCGCCTCCGCCTCGATGCCGCCGACGCCCCAGCCGAGGACGCCCAGGCCGTTGACCATCGTCGTGTGGGAGTCGGTGCCCACCAGGGTGTCGGGGTAGGCGACGCCGTCACGCTCGAAGATGACCCGGGCGAGGTACTCGATGTTGACCTGGTGAACGATCCCGGTGCCGGGCGGCACGACCTTGAAGTCGTCGAACGCCGTCTGCCCCCAGCGCAGGAACTGGTAGCGCTCGGCGTTGCGCTCGTACTCCAGCTCGACGTTGCGCTCGAACGAGTCGGGCGCCCCGAACAGGTCGGCGATCACCGAATGGTCGATCACCAGCTCGGCAGGCACGAGCGGGTTGATCTTCGTCGCGTCGCCGCCGAGGGTCTCCATCGCTTCGCGCATGGTGGCCAGGTCCACGATGCACGGGACGCCGGTGAAGTCCTGCATGACGACGCGGGCCGGCGTGAACTGGATCTCGGTGTCGGGCTCTGCCTTGGGGTCCCATCCCGCAAGGGCCCGGACGTGGTCGGCGGTGATGTTGGCGCCGTCCTCGGTGCGAAGCAGGTTCTCCAGCAGGATCTTCAATGAGAAAGGAAGCCGAGCAATCTGATCTTGCAGGCCGTCGACTGCTGAGAGGCGATAGATCTGGTACGACGTGTCGCCGACCCGCAGCTCGCCCTTGGCGCCGAAGGTGTTCGCGCTACCACTCCCGTTGTCGCCCACCACGAGCTCCTCTCGTCGCCACCATCCTGCCGCGAGGCCCTATACCCGCCACAGGCGGCTCCAGCCAATGTATCTTGATATCGAGATACTTTCAACAGCGCCGACAACGGAGCCGCTCAGGCAGGATGACGCGGTGACCATCGATGCCGCCGTCGTCCGCGCCAGCCTCGCCCGCCAGTCCTTCATGACCGTGCTCGGTGCGGAACCGGTCGAGATCTCCCCCGGCCGGGTCGTGCTCGAATTGCCCTTCCGCGACGACCTGTGTCAGCAGAACGGCTTCCTGCACGCCGGCGTCATCGCCTCGATCGCCGACTCCGCATGCGGCTATGCCGCGCTCACCTTGATGGCGCCCGGCAGCGATGTGCTGAGTGTGGAGTTCAAGGTGAACCTGCTGGCGCCGGCAGTCGGCGACCGGTTCCGGGCGGTCGGCACCGTCGTACGGTCCGGACGCACGCTGACCGTGTGCAGCGGCGAGGTGATCGCGGTTGCCGAAGGCCGGCCGGACACGCAGGTGGCCCTGATGCAGGCGACGATGATCGCCGCGTCACGCGAGTAGCCTGCAAGGCCTGGACCCGTCACGAGCGAAGGGAGCGTCCGATGGCCTCTCGACTCAACCCCTACATCAGCTTCGAGGACAACGCCCGGCAAGGCATGGAGTTCTACAAGAACGTCTTCGGCGGCACTCTGGCGCTGAACACGTTCGGCGAGTTCGGCGAGGCCGACTCCCCCATCGCCGACAAGATCATGCACGGCCTGCTCGAGACCGACAAAGGGTTCACGATCATGGGCGCCGACACGCCGCCAGGCATGGAGCGCAACCCGGGCGACACCATCACGATCAGCCTGAGCGGCGACGACTCCGACGAGCTGCGGGGCTACTGGGACAAGCTCTCCAGCAGCGGCAAGGTGATCACACCGCTGGAGAAACAGATGTGGGGCGACGAGTTCGGCCAGTGCGTGGACCATTTCGGGGTCGCGTGGATGATCAACATCACCCAGCCGCAGGTCTGAGCACCGCCACGCACTCCACGTGCGCGGTCATCGGGAAGAGGTCGAAGGCGCGCAGGTCGACGAGCTCGTAGCCGCCGCGCTCGCGAAACCACCGCAGGTCGCGAGCCAGCGCGGCCGGGTCGCACGCGACGTAGGCGATGCGCCGCGCCTTCACCCGGCTCAGCAGGTCGACCACCGCCTTGCCCGCCCCGGACCGTGGCGGGTCGAGCACTACCAGGTCGGCGCGGCGCAGCCGCAGTCGGCGCAGCACGTGGTCGACGCGACCGCGCTCGACCCGCACCGTCGGCAGGTAGGCAAGGTTGTGCCGGGCATCGGCCACTGCACCGGCGTCGGACTCGACGGCCGTCACCCGGCCTCCCGGCCCGAGCCGCTGTGCCAAGGTCGCCGCGAAGAGGCCGACCCCGCAGTAGAGGTCCAGCGCCGACTCACCCGGCCGTGGCTCCAGTCCCTCGAGCACCGCGTCGAGCAACACCTCGGCCGCTCCGGGGTGCACCTGCCAGAACCCGCTGCCGGTGACGCGGAACTCGCGGCCGGCGGCCACCTCCCTCACGGCTCCCCCGGGCGCATCGTCGGCCAGGACCAGCCGCTCGCCGGTCGCGACCGAGGCGACCGCCTCGACGGAGGACTCCGGCGGCCAGCGCTCGTCGGGCACGCGCGCATCGACCACGAGAGGGTGCGCGATGCGACACCAGTCGATCCGGACGACGTCGTGCGAGCGGTGCCGGCGAAGACCGGCACGACCTGCAGCGTCGACCGCGTAGTGGACCCGCGTCCGCCA
>JBDUAP010000338.1:0-3259 GCA_040004585.1 Sporichthyaceae bacterium | reverse complement strand
ATGCGCGACATCCTCGGCCACGTCGGCGCATGGGCTCCCCGTCCGGAGCAGATCCGGGCCTGGAAGGCCTCCCACGAGGAAAAGTCCGACGATGACCGCTACTAGTCCGGCGACAACGGTGGACACGGTGGACCGACGCGCGCTTCCGTTCAACAGTCGTTGGGCCTCGGAGTGCTCCTCCCCCTCGTCCGGGATCAGCAGCCAGCCGAGGGCGTAGAGCAGGATGCCCGAGCCGCCGAAGACTGCCAGCACCACGAACAGGATGCGGAAGATCAGCGGGTCGACGCCGGCGTACCGGCCGAGTCCACCGGCGACGCCGAGCACCTTGCGGTCGGTGCGGCTGCGATGCAGCTCGTTGAGCGGTGGGTAGCGGCGGGGCGACGGCGTGCCGGGTTGCGGCTGCCGGCCGGGCGGGGTCTGCGTCTCTTGTTCGGTCATGCGGCAATCGTGGCCGCACCGGGTCGCCCGCACATCAGGTGAGATCCCTGGACCGACCCTGAGCCGACCCTGAGGGGCCCTCCGGCGTGATGCCTGATGCGGGCGGGCAGTGGACAAGGGAGAATCGAGGGGTGAGCAGCACCCAGATCCCCGCGCGCCGGCTGTACCGCAGCAGCGACGGGCGATTGGTTGCCGGCGTGGCCCGTGGGCTGGCCGACCACCTCGGCGTGGACCCGTTGTTCGTCCGGTTCGCGTTCATCCTGCTGGCCTTCGCGAGCGGCGCCGGCGTCGTCGCGTACGGCCTGTTCTGGGTCTTCGCCCCGCAGAACCCGTTCGAGGCCGACCGGCCACGCAACCGCGAGCGGGACCTGACGATGCTGCTGGCGCTGGGGGCGCTGACGGCTGGCCTGCTGATCCTTCTGTCGGCCCTCGGCTTCGGCTTCAACCCGGGCATCGCTGTTCCGCTGGTGGTCGTGGGTGTGGGGGTGGCGATCTTGTGGCGCCAGGCCGACGATGACGCCCGCAAGGCCTGGCGCGCGGTTGCCGGCACGTCGCGCTTTTCCGGCGCGGTCCGGGCGGCCGGTGGCATCGCGCTCGTCGTGGTGGGAGGCGGCGCGATCCTGGTGGGCCCGGCGAACCTCGACGGGACCATCGGTGGGGTGGTGGCAGCCTTCGTGGTCGTGGCGGGGCTCGGCCTGGTCAGCGGACCGTGGTGGCTGCGGATGGCCCGCGAGCTCTCAGCCGAGCGCAACGCGCGGATCCGCGAGCAGGAACGCGCGGAGGTCGCCGCCCACGTGCACGACTCCGTGCTGCACACGCTGACGCTGATCCAGCGCCACGTCGACGACCCGCGGGAGGTGGCCCGGCTGGCCCGCGCCCAGGAGCGCGACCTGCGGTCCTGGCTCTACCGGCCGGTCGCCGACCCGAACGCCATGGTCGCGACTGCGCTTGCGGCGGCGGCGGCCGAGGTCGAAGACGCACACGGTGTCGCCGTGGAGGTCGTTGTCGTCGGCGACTGCCCGGTCGACGACGCGCAGCGGGCGGTCCTGCTCGCGGCCCGCGAGGCCATGGTCAACGCAGCGAAGTACGCCGGAGACGCCCCGATCTCGCTGTACGCCGAGGTGGAGCCCAAGCAGGTCACAGTGTTCGTCCGGGACCGTGGGGCCGGCTTCGAGTTCGCGGATGTGCCCGAGGACCGGCTCGGTCTGCGACAGTCGGTCATCGGCCGGATGGAGCGGCACGGCGGCACCGCCGTCGTCCGCAGCGTGGCCGGTGAGGGAACCGAGATCCAGCTCGAGATGCCGAGGAGCGACCTGTGACCGTGCCTGACGCGCCGGCGCCGAGCGCGCCTCCCGCGACACCCGTCCGTGTCGTGCTGGTCGATGACCACCGGATGTTCCGCAGTGGGGTGCGCGCCGAGCTCGGCGACGCGGTCGACGTGGTCGGCGAGGCCGAGGACGTCGAGGGCGCGGTTGCCGTGATCACGTCCACCGCTCCCGACGTCGTGCTGCTCGACGTACACCTGCCCGGGGGTGGCGGGCGCGCTGTGCTGCAGGCCCTCGTGCCGGTGCTGCCCGAGGTGCGCTTCCTCGCTCTGTCGGTGTCCGATGCGCCGGAGGACGTGATCGGCGTGATCCGGTCGGGTGCGCGCGGCTACGTCACCAAGTCGATCACCGGGCCCGAGCTGGCTGACGCCGTCGTACGGGTGGCCGGGGGTGACGTGGTCTTCTCGCCGCGGCTCGCTGGGTTCGTGCTGGACGCGTTCGCCGCGACCACCGACGTGGCCGCGGTCGACGAGGACCTCGACCGACTCACCGGTCGCGAGCGGGAGGTGCTGCGGCTGATCGCGCGCGGCTACACGTACAAGGAAGTCGCCAAGCAGCTGTTCATCTCGGTGAAGACCGTCGAGACGCACGTGTCGGCGGTCCTGCGCAAGCTGCAGCTGTCAAACCGCCACGAGCTCACCCGATGGGCCACCGACCGCCGCCTGGTCTGACCGCGATCGGATAAGTTCGCCGTCATGGCTGACTCCTCGATGGACATCGTGAGCAAGGTTGACCGGCAGGAGGTCGACAACGCACTGAACCAGACTGCCAAGGAGGTCGCGCAGCGCTTCGACTTCAAGAACGTAGGGGCATCGATCGGCTGGTCCGGCGACAAGATCGAGATGAAGGCGAACTCCGAGGAGCGGGTCAAGGCGGTGCTCGACGTGTTCCAGCAGAAGCTGGTCAAGCGCGGCATCTCGCTCAAGGCGGTCACCGCCGGCGACCCGGCGTTGTCCGGCAAGGAGTACCGCATCGGCGCGGAGATGCAGGAAGGCCTCTCGCAGGAAAACGCGAAGAAGGTCTCCAAGATCATCCGCGACGAGGGGCCGAAGTCGGTCAAGGCGCAGATCCAGGGCGACGAGCTGCGCGTCAGCTCCAAGAGCCGCGACGACCTGCAGGCCGTGCAGGCACTGCTCAAGGGCAAGGACCTCGACTTCGCGGTGCAGTTCACCAACTACCGCTGATGGCAGCCCCGCCGGCGCGCTGTTAGCGGGGGTAGCCGGCGAGCTGCTCGAGGCGGGCGATCCGCTCGGCCATCGGCGGGTGGGTGGAGAACCAGTTCGCCACGCCCTCGTGCCGGAACGGGTTCGCGATCATCATCGAGCTGGTCGTCTGCAGGCGCGGCTCGGGCGGCAGCGGCAGGGCGCGGGTGCCGAGCTCCAGCTTGCGCAGCGCGCTGGCCAGCGCGAGCGCGGCGCCGGTGACCGCGGCACCGGAGGCGTCGGCCTGGAACTCCCGCGACCTGCTGATCGCCATCTGGATGACGCCGGCGGCCA
>JBDUAP010000051.1:0-11033 GCA_040004585.1 Sporichthyaceae bacterium | reverse complement strand
CCCGACGGTGCTGGCGGACGGCTCGTCGCCGCGCACCAGGTTCAGAACGGACTGCACGCCGACGTAGCCGGCAAGGGCGAAGAAGGAGATCGCGAGCACTCGAGTCGCGCGTCGGTCGTCGGGTTGCCGGCAGCCCTCGCGCCGTTCACGAGCCAGTCGCCACGAGAGCACCAGCGCACCGGACACCTCGATGCAGGAGTCCATCCCGAAGGCGAGCAGGCTCAGGGAGCCGGCAGCGAGAGCTGCGCTGAGCGCCACGACTGCCTCAACGATGTTCCACCCGAGGGTGGCAACGTTGAGTCGTCGGGCCGTCCGCAGCGCGCGGTCGCGGGCCGTCGGGGCAACGCTGGTCGTCATACTCACGCGTGCCCCTCCGCCGCGTTCAGGCGCAGGCCCGCCAGGTCGGTCAGTGCATGAGCCAGCCGGCTGTCCACCAACCGGTAGCGCACCCGCCTGCCTTCGGGCTCGCCGACCACCAGGCCGCAGTCGCGCAGGCAGGACAAGTGGTTGGACATCGCGGGACGGCTCACAGCGAGCTCGAGGGCCAGATCGGCCGGGTAGCCCGGGCCGCCGGCGAGCGTCAGCAGGATCCGGCGGCGGGTGCCATCGGCCAGGGCTCGGCCCACCAGGTCGAAGGTGGTGAGCGCGTTCTCGGCCCCGGGCACGGCGTACGACGGGTCGGCGCTCATGCGACAACCATACATGCACGGATGAATTCAGGAAGGAGTGAATGATCGCCTCCCGCTGCCGTGCCTCCCGCCGTCGCGGAGGAAGCGCACCTAACCTGGCCGGGCAGGCTGGTCCCAGCGGAGGGAGGGGTGATGGCCAAGCACCGACGGGCGGCCGACACCCCGGACGCCCCACCGGCGCGACCAGCGCGGGAGATCCTGATCTGGGCGGCATTCGGTTGCGCGCTGGTGCCCCTGGCCCTGCTCTGGAGCGGTGCAGGGTGGGCCGTCGCCCTGGGCGTCAGCGGGCTCATCGTGCTGCTCGGCCTCGCCTGTGCGCTGGTGCTCCGGCTCGCGGGCATGACCTTGACCCCTGTCGAGTCACCGCCTCACGACAGTCAGCGCGAGGACGACCGGCCGGTCGAGCCGTGACTCGCCTCTAGGCTGTCCGCCATGACCGAGCGAAACGACCGGCTGGTGTGGATCGACTGCGAGATGACCGGTCTCGACCTGGTCAACGACGCCCTGATCGAGGTCGCGGCCCTGGTGACCGATACCGAGCTGACCGTTCTGGGCGATGGGGTCGACGTGGTGATCCGGCCACCACAAGAGGCACTGGACCAGATGCTCGACGTCGTACGAACGATGCACACGACGTCCGGGCTGCTTGACGAGCTCCCGGGCGGCACCACGATGGCGGAGGCCGAAGAGCTGGTGCTCGCCTACATCCGCGAGCACGTTCCGACGGCGCGGAAGGCGCCCCTCGCCGGCAACACCGTGTTCGTCGACCGCGGGTTCCTGGCCCGTGACATGCCAACGCTCGAGGCGCACATGCATTACCGCATCGTCGACGTGTCCTCCATCAAGGAGCTGGTACGCCGTTGGTATCCCCGCGTCTACTTCAACAGCCCGATCAAGAGCGGTGGGCACCGCGCGTTGTCCGACATCCGGGAGAGCATCGAAGAGCTGAAGTTCTACCGGCAGGCGATCTTTGTCCCCCAGCCAGGCCCTGACTCCGAGGCCGCCAAAGCGCTGGCGGCGCAGTTCACCCTCGGTCAGCCGGCGGAAGTCGAAGGCTGAGCAGGTCCGCGTCCTTGTAGACTCGGAAAGCGCTGCGCGTCCGCGCGCGGCTCATGGTGGGTGTAGCTCAGCTGGTAGAGCGCCGCGTTGTGGTCGCGGATGTCGCGGGTTCAAGTCCCGTCACTCACCCCATGCTGACCTGGCGGTCGGCTGCGCCCGCGCGTGGTCGGAGATCGTGGGCCCGAGACCCTCAACAAGGCGGGCATTCGGGTCGAAGACCCGATCATCATGCCCACGTTCGATGCCTCTCTCTCGAAGGGCCCGCTCGCCTCAGCTGGGGCTGCTCGGAGACTTCTCCCCTTCGGCTTGGCCGCGTCTGGTGGGATCCTTGCACTGGCCTTCAGCGACCCTCAGAACCTCACGACCTTCGGGTTTGGGTTGGCACTCGCCGCGCTCCTGGCGGCCGCTGCGCTTTTCCTTCCCTGGCGGCACCTCCCGCTGGCGGCGCAGGACGTGCCTGCGCTCCTCTTCTTCCTCGTGGTCGTGGTCCTGCGCGACTCGGGAGGCGGCTATGTCTCCGGCGTCGGCCCCATGGTCCTGATCCCCGTGTGCTGGATCGCCATGTACGGCCGACGGATTGCGTTGTTCATCTCGCTGGCAGCGGCGGGTGCTGTCTTCGTCGGACCGTGGCTGCTCATCGGTGGCGATCGCTACCCCGATGAGGAGCTCCGCCGGGGCGCCGTCCTGGTAGTGGTCGCAGCACTGGTCGGGGTCGCGGTGCAAACCCTCGTCCAGTCGCTGAAGGAGGAACGCGCGGAGGTGATCCGCGCCGCAAGCCAGGTCTCCACAGTCGCCGAGCAGCTGGCCGCGGTTGCACACGTGCGACACAGCATTCAGGTCAACCAGGACCCCCGGGCCGCGATCTGCGAAGGAGCGAGGGACCTGACCGGTGCCGCCATGAGCATCCTCGTGGAGGCGCGGTCCGAGCATGAGCTGGTCGTAACGGCCGCGGTAGGGGCGGAGTTGTTGGGAGCCACCGTGCCCTTGGACCCGGGTCGCTCAGCGGCGGTCGACTGCATGCTCACCGGCCAACGCCTGTTCATCGCTGATGCGCGCATCGACTCGCGGGTTCCTGAACCACTCCGCGAACAGGCGAACGCCGTCGCCCTCTTCTATGAGCCCGTATTCCGACGGGGGCAGGTGGTGGCGATCCTGACGGTGGGCTGGTCCGAATCCGTCGCCCTGTCGAAGGACACTCGCGCCGCGATGAGTCTGATGGCGACCGAAGCCTCGGTTGCCCTCGAGCAGGCCGATCTGCTCAGGACGGTGCAGCAGCTGGCTCGGACCGACCAGCTGACCGGGATCCCGAACCGGCGGGCGTTCGAGGAGTTGCTGCCCGTCGTGCTGGCCGGCGCCACGGCCGGTGCACCCTTGTGTATCGCCCTGCTCGACCTCGACCACTTCAAGGACTACAACGACGCGTTCGGCCACCCGGCCGGTGACCTGTTCCTCCAGGACGCAACCCGAGCCTGGAGTCGCGAGCTTCGAGGCACGGATGTTCTCGCCAGGTTCGGCGGCGAGGAGTTCGTGGTCGTCCTGCGCGACTGCCTCAGCAAGGACGCGGCGGCCGTTCTCGACAAGCTCCGGCGCGCGACCCCAGCCGACCAGACCGTGAGCATCGGGATCGCGCAGTGGGACGGCCGCGAGAACCAGCAGGCGCTCGTGCGGCGCGTCGACGCAGCCCTCTACACGGCAAAATCCTCTGGTCGCGATCGCGTGCACTGCGCCGCTTGACCACGTGCCTCGCCACTCGGGTGATCGGTGTTACGCGTTTTGCTCGAAGTTGACGGACTCGTTATCAAGTACTGGTCTGGACCCTGTCGATATGCACCCTGAAGCAAGTCGGCGCAACCAGGTAGGGAGCACGTCACCACGATGACCGCGATGAAAGAACCCGCTTTGGAAAGCACCGGACACATCGACGAGTCCGAGGTCATGGACCTTTTGCAGGAGCACGTGCCGCTGGCGCTGCTCCTCGATCTGAGCGAGCCCGAGGGACCCCACTCCGCGGAGATCCTGGCCGAGGAAGGGCAGCCAACCGACACCTGGTGGAAGCAGTAGCCCACGCTGGTAAACTTCGCGACGCACACGCGCCGCTAGCTCAACTGGCAGAGCAGCGGACTCTTAATCCGCGGGTTGGGGGTTCAAGTCCCTCGCGGCGCACCCATCCTGACCTGCAGTGATCTACAGGCACCCGCGCCGACGCCAAGATCAATGGTGCCAGCGTGGTTGCCATTCGGCCGTTGATAGGGGCCGTTGCGCACGTGTCCCGGGACAGCCGAGCGCCGACAGCGCGAGTCAGGTCCATGGGTCGGCGGCGCGAGTCAGGTCCATAGGGCGGAGTAGGGCAACGCCCAGAGGCGGTCCCCGAACGGGAGCGGTTGCGTGCCGGCGTAGAGGACCACGCCCATCGTGAACCGGCTCTTCAGCTTGTCTCGGAGGAAGGCGAGCCCTTTGAAGTCTCGCTGCGAAACAGCCACCGCGGCCTTGATCTCTACACCCGCGACACTGCGGCCGTCGCTCTCCACCACGATGTCGACCTCCAGCCCGTCGCGATCGCGAAAGTGGAAGAGGCGAGCGGGTGTCTTGGCCCAGACGAGCTGACGGCGGAGCTCGCCGACGACGAAGGATTCGAAGAGCCCACCAGCGGCGTCGCTGACGGCGCCGGGTGCCATCGCCGCCGGTGTGACGTGGTTCAGCCGTGCCGCCAGCCCGGTGTCCAGCAGGGACACCTTGGGGCGGCCTGTGACGCGTTTGGTGAGGTTGTCGCCCCAAGCAGGCAGAGAGTGAATGAGGTACAGAGTCTCCAACAAATCCAGATAGCCGGTAAGGCTGGTCTCTGGGATCCCGACAGCGCTCGCGACACGCGCCTTCACCAGCTCACCCGAAGTGTTGGCCGCGAGCAGTCGGAGCAGGTCGGGCAGGCGATCCAGATGGGCCAGGCGACTCAGGTCCTGAGCGTCGCGGGTCACGACGCGCTCGACGTAGTTGTCGAACCACGCGTTGCGGCGTCCAGCGGCGCGACCCAAAGGCTCGGGATAGCTGCCGGCGCAGATGGCCGTGAGGTAGTCCCCGCGGGACAGGGTCCCGACCCGCCCTCGCAGCGCCTTCTCGTCGCCGACCATCAGGCGATCGAGGAAATCCTCCCGATGCCCGGTGAGTTCGCCTTGACTCAGACCGTACAAGGCGATGGTCTCTGCCCGACCAGCCAGGCTCTCTTGAGTGCCTGGCAGCTGCAGCAGGTCGGCTGATCCAGTGACCAAGAACCGCCCCGGCCGCCGATCCTCCTCCACCGCGTCCTTCATCGCCCGAACGAGTTCCGGTACGCGCTGGACCTCGTCGATGACGAGCAAGCCGTCCGACTGACGGACGAAGCCATCCGGGTCGGCCCTGGCCGCGTTGTACGCAGCCGTCGCGTCCAAGCTCAGGACCGTCGAATCCCGATTGGCGACCATCTCGCGCACGAGCGTGCTCTTGCCCACCTGTCTGGCACCCTGGATGACGGTGATGGGCGTGTCCTCGAGCGTCTCCTCCACCTGTTGGCGCGCAAACCGTGGGCGCATCCCCTGCAGCCGCTCAGTCACCGCCATAACCGGCACCCTAGCTCGTTGGCCTGCTCAAATGCTGGTTGAGTCGCGGATTCGCGGTAGCTGAGTCGCGGATTCGCGAATTCATGGTCGCAGGTTCGCGGCGCCGGCTACCCGGTACCGCGAGCGCTCCGTTCGGCCTCGCCACGGACACGGTTCGGAGCCAGGCCAGGTCACGACCAGTACGCCTGCGCCATCTTGTCGGCAGCGTCGTTGGCGAGTTCGGGGACGACGTGGCTGTAGGTGCCGAGGGTGAGCCCGATTTGGGAGTGGCCGAGGATCTGCATGACGACGCGGGCCGGCACGCCCATGATCAGCAGCGTGGTGGCCGCGGTGTGGCGGGCGTCGTGGAGTCGGGCTGGGCGAACGCCGGAGTCTTCGAGGAGCTGGTCCCAGTCCCGGCGGTCGGCCCGGGAGTCGATGGGTAGTCCGGTTCGTTGGGCGAAGACGAAGTCCAGCGGGTGCCATTCGGATCCTGCGTGCAGGCGTTCCGCATTCTGAGCGACCCGGTGAGCCTTGAGGAGCTCGGCGACGGGTTCGGGCAGCGCGATGGTCCGTCGGCCGGCTCGGGACTTGGGCTCGACGAGGACGAGGCCTTTGCCTCGTTGGCGTTGCAGGGCGCGTCGCACGGTGAGGGTGGAGGCCTCGAGGTCGATGTCGGACCACTGGAGTCCGAGCGACTCGCCTTGGCGCAAGCCCAGGGCGAGGGCGACGGCCCAGCGGGCGCCGTTGCGCCGCGTACCGGCGGTGAACAGGATCCGGCGTGCCTCCTCGACGGAGAGCGGTTCGATCTCGTGATGGGTGAGGCTGGGTGCGTCGACGAGGCTGCACACGTTGCGCCCGATGCGGCCGCGTTGCATAGCGATCTTCAGGGCTCGGGACAGGAGTCGGTGGGCTTGCAGGACGGTGGCTGATGAGAGCCCAGCGGTGGTCATTGCGGTGTACATCCGCTCGACGTGTTCGGGTTGGAGCCGGTCGAGGCGGTGGTGCCCGATCCGCGGGATGATGTGCACCCTGGCCAGGGATCTGTACCGGTCCAGGGTGGAGGGCCGGCCCCGGCGTGCGGCGATGGTGTCGAGGTACTCGCTCAGCCACACCGTCACGGTGGGTGGTGCGCCGGCTCCGAGGGCGGTGCCGGCATCCCGTTTGGCTTCCAGGGCCCGGACCTTCGTGACGACCTCACGCCGATTCGGGCCACTGACGTGCCGGCGGTCGCGGCGTCCGCCTTCCCGCAGTCCCATCGACACGTAGCCGTGCCAACGCCCCGATTCGTCCTTGTGGATCGAGGACTCGTTGTTCGAGGCCCGTGTGCTCATACCTGTCCTCCTAGCTGCGCCAGCCGTGGTTCGCGGCGACCCGGCGGTTGCGCACGAACGCGGTGAGCGCCTCGACGGGAACCCGGCGCAGGTGACCGATTTGGATGCTGGCGATCTGCCCGTCTGCGAGCAACCGGTAGGCGGTGGTGCGTCCGATGCGCAGCCGCTTCGCGGCTTCCTCGACGGTGAGCAGGATCCGCTCGCTGTGGCTGGCTGTCTCGGTGGTCTTCATGGGGTTCTCCCTCGGTGCTCTGTCGGTCGTGGTTTACCCGCGAATCGGGGCGATTCGCGGTTAGCGGGTGAGCCCACGTCCATCGGGGACCGTGGGATCGGATTGGCGCAAGCGGTTGGTGTCGAATTGTGGACGACGCAGCGCGTCCACAGGCTGCGGCTCCCGGGACCGTGTCAACGACTCCGTCGCCGACAGCTCAGCGCCAGTGGTCGCGAGAATGCCGACGAGCACCTCGCGACCCGTTCGGGGAGGCTCCTCCAGGTCGAGCTGCTGGTGCGGCTCATCCCCGTCGAGTAGGTCGAGCGGGACGTAGGTGTGGTTGGCGTCCCGGCCCCGGGTGATGGCGACGTAGAGGTGCTCGCGGTCCATCCCCGGTCCGGTGACGACGTGCGAGGTGTCGACGGTCCGGGACTGTGCGCGGTGCGCGGTGATCGCGTACCCGAGCTCGACGTGCTCGGCGACGTACTCAGCGGGCAGCCGTCGGACTTCGTGTCCTTCTGAATCGGCCGCGGAAGCCGAGGTGACATTGAGGGAGCGGTCCGGGTGGATCGCGGTGACTGTCCAGTTCTCGCCGTTGCGGACATGCTCGCCGTCGCCGTGTGGCAGGGTCCGGTCGTTGCGGCGGGTGGTGACGAGGTCCCCTATCCCGGCGCTGGTTCCGTCCCAGAGCTCGACACCTGCCGCGGTAGCGCGCCCGGTCAGCACGTTGTCGGTCCTCGCTGCGGCGTTGAGCTGCCGGACGGTTTCGTTGTCTGCTGCGATCAGCAACGAGTCGCGCCCGTGGTCGGTGTCCGTGCGCCACGCTGCGTACGCCGCAGTGAGCATGGCGTCGCGGTCGCCGTCGTGAACCCGGTGGTGGGCGTCGTAGTGGTCGATCGCGGTCGGGTTACCAGTGCGGAGCAGCCGGGTGGTCTCGGCTTCCCAGCGGTGGGTGAAGCGCCATAGCCCGGACAGTTCCGCCGTCGAGGTGCGCCTCGCCAGGAGTCCGAAGGCGCCGCCGGCTTGTACGGCGCTGAGCTGGTGGTGGTCTCCGACGAGCAGGACCCCGGCACCGACGGTTTGGGCTTGGGTCACGAGGTGGTCCAGCTCGAGGGTCCCGGCCAGGGTGGCCTCGTCCACGACGAGCAGCTGCCCCGCCTGAAGCGTCCACTGCTTCTGTTCCATGATCAGTCGGTGGCGGCTCTGCTGTAGGGCGTACCTGGACTGCCCGGGGACCTGCGTTCCGTCGATGCGCGCGGTCAGCTCCGCGATCAGGCTGAGGCGCTGCTGCCCGGCGGGCCCGACTGTCTCGTGCAGCCACTTCGCGGTGGTCTCACACCGGGTCCCGAGCGCCTGGGAAAGCTCAGCGGCCGCGGCAGCGGACGGTGCTAAGCCGACGACCCCGCCGCTGTAGGTGGCCCGCTCCGGGTCGAGGTTCCACGCACCGCTGATCGCCTTCAACGTCGTGGTCTTCCCGGTCCCGGCGGGGCCGACGAGGACCTGCACGGCGCGCCCGGCGGTGCACACCTGGACCAGGGCCGCGGCCTGGTCCGGGGCGAGTGACCTGAAGCCACGGTCGGTCAGGGACCGCGGGGGTCCTTCGGCCGCGGTCAGTGCGTCGGCGACCCGGGCAATGAAGCCATCGGCGACCGCGGGTCCGGCGCCGGTCGTCGCGGCGGCCAGTAGGCGGGTCTCGGCGTCCAGGACGGTGGCGCTGGTCCACCGTCGCGCCGCGGCTGACCACGGATCCCGGTCGATCGACTCGAATCTCGGGTCGTTCCCGGTTGCGTTGGGGCTGGCGTGAACCTCGACCGGGCCGTCGCGACGGCCGTCGAGTGGGACGCAGCATGCTTGGGCTAGTGCGACGAGGCTGGCGTGGAGCTCGGCCCGGTCCGTCGCGGACGCCATCGTCACGCTTTTGGTCAGCCTGGCGACCTCGGCCTCGAGGTTCCACCCGTTCCAGGTGGCGCGACGTGACTGGACGCCGACGACGGCGAGCGCGGCGAGGTCACGCCGCGACTCGGAGCCGATGTCCGATGCGCGCAACGCCCGCGCGTAGGACCCGTCGAGGGCGCCCGCGAGCAGGTCCCGTGGCTCGCGGCCCGTCGCCTCACGGGCCCGCTGACCCCAGGAGGTGAGCAGGTCCGACCACGCGTGGGCCTGCTTGACCGGTCGAGTGGCCAGGGTCGCGGTCTGCCGCAACCGGATCGTCTCGACCCGGTTCGGACCGCGGCCACGGCTGGCATGGAAGTCCACCAGGAGCCCCTGCAGATGCGTGTCCACGTCCCGGGACCGGGTCGAGAACAAGGCCAGGAGTTGGTCGTCGATGCCGTCGACCTCGAACGCCGGGGTGCGCCTCGCGCCGCGGTCCCGCCAACCGAACGCGACCGGTAGTCGACGGGACAGCTCGTCGGAGACCAGGGCGTCGTAGGTCTCCGACAAGGCGACGCCGGCGGCGAACAGCTGCTGCCCGTCCAAGGTCCGCCAGACCCCATCGTCGGCTTGGACCCGGTTGGCGACCACGACGTGGGTGTGCAGGTTCGGGTCCCCATGCCGGGTGTCCGGGTGGTCGAACGCAGCAGCGACAACACCACGAACAGCCACCCGGGTCGCGCCGCCGTATCCGACGCGGGTCGCCGCGACCCGGGACTCGAACACAGTCATGGTCTGCTCGACCGCTGCGTGATGCGCCGCCGCCACCGCCGCTCGGGTGGCGGGGTCGCCGAGTCCCCATAAGACGCTGGTGGACTTCACCGGGGTGAACGTCAGGTCATACCCCGCGACCCCGGCTGGGCGAGTCAAGCCGTCGGAGCCGGTCCGGGTCGGGAACGCCCTGCCCAACGGCTCCCGGCTGATCGGGTCGACACCTTGGCCGAAGATGGCCGTCATGGCCGCCTCGGTCACCACCGATCCCGGGCGAACCCTGTCACCGCCGGCCAGGCCAGCGAGCCCCGACCCCATCCACTGACCTGCCGGGTTACCGGACTCCGTGTAGTAGTCGACCAGGCTCAGCTGCCCCCGTGGGGCGTCGCCGGTAGCGGTGTGGCGGAGCAGGTACTGGAACCCGCCGGCCGCCGACATGCGATGCACCGACATCACCGCGCCCATCACCGCCCTCAGTCGCCGGCCCGGATCGGAGATCCGTCCTTCACAAAGAGGTGTGCACAAGAGGGGGGCAACATGAGGATCCGCCGAAATTGGTACGGCCGCGAACGGCTCAGGACCAGGCTGGACAACGAGACGTCCCAGTCCGAATCCGCTGGGACGCGACAGCTCAGCGGCAGTCACGCCGCGAGCACCCTGTGCAAGACGAGTGCTGATGATGGTCTGGGCAGGGGAATCGGCACAGTTCGAGCTATTCGGAGTGGGGCTAGCAGCTACAGGCTTGCACCTTCGCTGAGCCCCGGCTCGACGTCGGCTCAGCTACCGGCTTGCACCATCACGGAGCCCAGGAACGGCACATCGGTGCGTGGACCCCCTGGATTCCCTCATGCGTTGGGATGTACGGGTCTCCCGCCGAGAACTATGTTCGGAGGATTCGATCCCATTCGTCAGTGGGGATGGCAAGGACATGGAGGTCGCGGTGGGCAAGATCACGATCTTTGCGCGGATGGGCGTCAAACCGGAGAACGTCGAGCAACTGAAGGCGCTTGCTGTTGAGGGATGCAAAGTCGCCGCGGATGAGCCGGGCACACTTTCCTATGACTGGGGCTACTCCGAGCCGGAGGGAAGCCTCGTCCTGCTCGAGACCTACGCCGACTCGTCCGCTCACTTTTCCCACATGCAGGCGGACGGTCACAGCGAATTCATGGGCAGCCTCATGTCAATGATCGACTCGATGGAGTTCTTCGTCCTCGGGAACCCAACCGCGGAGCACGTCGAAGCGCTAGGTGCCGTCCCGGGAGCACAGTTCTACTCAGAGTTCGCGAATATGTAACTCGTCGGCCAGCACGTGCGGCCCCGGTGCCTTTGAGACCCGTGATCGTTGCGCGAAAGATCCAGCCGGACAGCAGCGCACCTCGCCAGCCTCCGCGCCGGTTGAAAACCGTACGGGGGATCTTTGCGCGACGGCGCGCCACAATTCCGGATGTGGGACCCGGCCGATGCACCCTTGAACGGCACTTCGGAGCGGTCACTTACTGGAGGGCCAGGAGCTTCCCGACACAGAACT
>JBDUAP010000050.1:0-11057 GCA_040004585.1 Sporichthyaceae bacterium | reverse complement strand
CGGTGCTGCGGGATGACGGCCTCCATGCCGAGGCGGTAGTCCTCCCCCATGTCGGCCAGGCCCTCGGTCGCGATGTTGCCGGGCAGGACCGCGTTGACGGTGATCCGCCGCGGCGCGAGCTCGATCGCGGCTGTGCGCAGGAAGCCGAGCTGGGCAGCCTTGCTGGCGCCGTAGTGGGACCAGCCGGGGTAGCCGGTGATGGGACCGGTGATGGAGGAGGTGATGACGACCCGGCCGTGGCCGCTGGCCTCCAGTGCCGACATGCACGCCTGCACCATGAACATCGTGCCCTTGACGTTGCAGTCGAAGACCGCGTCCACGTCCTGCTCCGTCATCTCCGCCAGCGACTTGTCGGGGAAGACGCCGGCGTTGGCGCAGAGCACGTCGATCCCGCCGAAGCGCTCGACCGCCGCGTCCGCGATGCGCTTGCAGTCGGCGACCTTGGAGACGTCGGCGGCCACCGTCTCGATGCCGCCGTCTCCCTCCTTCTCGAGGTCAGACACCGCAGCGGCCAGTCCCGCTTCGTCGCGGGCGGCGAGAAGGACGTTGGCACCGGCACGGAGGAAGACACGAGCGATCCCCTTGCCGATCCCCTTGCTTCCTCCGGTCACCACGACCGATCGACCTGTCAGCGGTGTGAACACGAGTACTCCTCTGGTTCGGTCGGCTCGCTCAGCCGAAGCGGGCAAGATAGCTCTCGGCAAGGTCGCAGCTGCCTGCGGTGTACTCCGCGCCCATCGAGCGCGACAGGTCGGTTCCCGAGTGCGAGCCGATCCAGGCCACCAGCAGCAGCCGCCGCATCAGCACGAAGGTGGGGATCTCGGCCTCGTCCTCGGCACTCAGTGCTCGCACGGTCCGGTAGCCACGCACCCAGGAGTCGGTCAGCTCAGGGACCCGCGGGTCGTGCTCGAAGAAGCTGACCGCAGCGCCGAAGTCGTAGAGGAACCAGCTCCAGCCCGAGTCGTCGAAGTCGATCACGTAGGTCTTGTCGCCGTCGACGAGCAAATTCGCCAGCCGCATGTCGGCGTGCACCAGCCCGTAGCGACCTGCGCCGGACCCGAACCGCGCCAGCCGCTCCCGCAGCGTCGCGTCGAGGCGGCCGAGCACCTCGCGCTCCGCGTCGCCGACCGCGATGCCGTCCTGCCAGCGGCCCCAGCGCGCGGTCTCGCCGAACGAGCCGTCGTAGTCCCAGGCGAACCGCTTGAACCCGGGCGGCCGTCGCCACGTCTCGACATGCGCGTGCATCCGCGCGGTGATGGCGCCGAGCAGCTCGAAGGACTGCGGCAGGCGCTCGTCGCTGGGGGTCGGTTCGCTGCCGGGCAGCCACTCGAAGTGCACGACGTGGCGGGGGTCGGTCGACCCTTTCTCCGGCATGGCGAGCAGGCGGCGCCCGTCTCCCGTCGGCAGCACGTGTGGGGTGCGCACGTCGGCCTCATCGCGCAAGGCATCCAGCCAGGCGAGCTCCGACTCGATCTCGGCCCCGTCGTGGTAGCCGTGACGGTGGATCCGCAGGACCGTTCGCTGCCCGGTGGTCGGGTCGTCAACGGCGTACGTCGCGTTCTCGCTGACGTTGAGCAGGGTCAGGTCGGCGTCGGGGCCGATCCCGTAGTCCGTCAGCGCCCGGCGGGCGATCGGCTCCAGCCTGGCAGCCACGTCCTCGGCAGACAGGTCGTGCGCCGTCATCCGAGCGTCACTGGTCCCGTCCTTCCACCTCATTCAGCACTCGGGTGATCTCGTCCCGGGCGCGCAGCACGTCCTCGGTGGAGCCTGCCATGTAGACCCGCCCAGCGGCGCCGATCATCGAGACGTCCACGAGCGTGACACCCGGGGCGACCTTTTCCGCGGCGTTCGCAGCGACGGTCGCGAACAGGGCGGGGGTCATCTCGTAGACCAGCAGGGTCTGGCCGGGCATCAGCATGGACGCCTGCCGGTTGCGGTTGATGATGACGGCGTGCTGGTCGGTCACGTCCTCGATGACGTCGTGGTAGAGCACCCTCGGGCGGAGCTGATCGGTAGCCTTCGCGCCGAGGCCGTCCAGGATCGCCGCGCCGGCACGCCGTACGTCCTCGAGGTCGGAGCCGTGCACCTCGAGCACGCCGAACTGCCGTTCGACGAACAGGATCCCCGGCTCCACCGCCGGCACCGCGCGCAGCGCGAGGTCGATGACCCGCTCGATCGCCAGTCCCGGCGCCACCTCGACGATGAGCGAGTGCTGGCCCTCGAACGGCGGATAGCCGCGGGCGCGGGTGGGCGTCGCCATGTAGGCCGCGAACTGGCGCTGCAGGTCCTCCAGCAGGAGGTAGACGCGCAGCTCGGGCCGGGCCACGGCATCGCCCGGTGGTGCTGGTGGAGCAGCCGTCACGCCTCCGACCCGGTGGTGTCGAAGTACTTGGTCAGCTCGGCGTGCGGGCGCGGGATGACGTGCACGGACACCAGCTCGCCGACCTGGCCGGCGGTTTCCGCGCCTGCCTCGGTCGCCGCCTTGACCGCGCCGACGTCTCCGACGATGGTCACGGCCACCAGGCCGTCACCGACCTCCTGACGTCCCACGATCGTCACGTTCGCCGCCTTGACCATGGCATCAGCGGCGGCGAGCGCCGCCACATAACCCTTGGTCTCGATCATTCCGATTGCCTGGTTCTGGTTGTTGGCCATCTCTGTCTCCTCTTAGGACTCGTCGATCGAACCGATGACCAGCGCATCCACGGGCGGATGCGGGTCGGGGAAGTAGGCGGCGGCGACGGAACCCGTCGCGACGAGCACCCGCTCGCCCACACCGCTGCCGAGCACATCGAAGGCCACAAGAGTGTGACCGCCGCCGTCGATCTCCACCTCGAGGAACGCGCCATTCGGCAGCCCCTCGACGCGCTTGGTCGCCCATACGTTGCCGACCACTGTTGCCTTGAGCATCAACGCTCCTCTCGTTCGACCTGGACCCCGAGGGACCTGGCCTTGTCGCGGGCCAGCGGGGTGAGGACGGCTCTGGGCCCGACGACCAGCCGGGCGCCGTCGGCCGCGGCCTTCTTCACGGTGCGCTCGGTCACCGCACCACGATCGACGCGTACGACGAGCGCGGTTGCCGCTTGCGCCGCCGGCTGGGGCGGACCGTCTCCCGATGAGGCGGCAGCCAGGGTGAACCGGCGCCGGCCGTCCTTGAGCGCTGACCGCTGTCCGGGGTCGTCGCAGAGGGCGGCGACGCGGCGGACGAAGGCGTCCAGCTCGGCGTCGGTGCGCACGGACACGGCCTGCGCGGAGCCTTCAGCAGCAGAGCGCGGCGCGATCACGGCGGCGGGCAACACGTCCTGCAGGACGGCGCGGACGGCCGCCCGCAGCTCGTCGGTGCTCAGCCCGGCGTTGCCGCCGTTGGTGGCGGTCATGCGCTTCCCATCAGGGCCTGTTCGGCGGCCTCGGCGGCAGCGCGTACGTCGGCCTCGGTCCCGGTCAGGTAGACCCGTCCGGTGGCCCCGATCATGCGGTAGTCCACGACCTTGATGTCCGCCGCCTTCTCTGCCTCGTTGGTCGCCAGGATCGCGTAGGACGCGGGCTGCATCTCCAGCACGAACAGCGACTCCCCCGCCAGCGCCATCGAGCCCATCTTGTTCCGGTTGATGAGGAAAGCGTGCTGCGCATCGAGGCGCGACACCACCTGCGAGGCCAGGATGGTCGGGCTCATCGCGTCCGACGCGCTCGCGTCCAGCGCGGACAGGACCGCCGCGCTGGCGGACCGGACCGCCTCGGTCGACCGCGAGTGGATCTCGAGGTAGCCGAACTGGCGCTCGACCACCAGGATGCCGGCCTGCACGTCGGTGTTTTTCAGTGCGACGTCGGTGATGGCCTCGATGTCCAGGCCCGGTGCCACCTCGATGATCTGCGCGGCCATGTCGGCCCGCGGCAGGCTGCCCTTGATCCAGGTCCCGAGATAGCACATGGTCTGCGGCTGCAGCTGGTCGAGAAAGATGAACGAGCGAAGTTCTGCCACGGGTCAGCCCCTGACGATGGTGTTGAGCTCTTCGATGATGAGGCGGCGCAGCTCCTCGCGGAGCTCGCTCGCCTCACCTCCGGGAGCGGAGGTCAGGGTCGGCAGGACGGTCAGCGTCGGCGCCCCGGTGAGGTTGCTGGCGATGGGGTAGGGCGGGACGGCCTCGACCGGCACCTGCCACGGCACCATCCCGTCGTACGACGGGAGGATCTCGCTCGGGTCGGTGCTGTAGGCGACCCGGGTGAAGTTCACCAGGTGCTTGGGCTCGAGGTTCTCCCCCAGCGAGCTGCGGCCGACGAAGCCCGTGCCGATCGTCATCGACGGGGCCAGGTGGGTGCCGAAGCCGGCGCTGCCCGTGCTGCCACCTTCGTTCACGGTGACGCGGAGGACTCGCACAGCGGCGGAGAAGGCCATCACCGTCTGCGGATCGTTGCTGTGGATGACAGCGGAGTGGCCGGCCCCGCCGATGCGCAGCACAGCGACGGCGGCGCGGATGCCGCGCCGGGCACTCGGCACCCGGATCACGCCGAGGACCGGGCAGAGCTTCTCGTGGGCGAGCGGCTCCTCGCCCACCGCGAGGTCGAACGGCGCGACCAGGATGCGGGTGCGTCCCGGCACCTTGACGCCGGCCCTTGCAGCGATGTCGCTCGCGTCCTTGCCGATGTAACCCGTGTCGAAGCGCCCGTCCGGGAAGACCGTGTCGCGGACCCGGTCGCGCTCCTCGGGCTTGAGGACGTGGGCACCCTGCCGCTCCATCTCGCGCAGGAACCGGTCGGCGACGGCCTCCTCGACGATCAGCACGCTCTCGTTGGTGCACAGGATGGAGTTGTCGAAAGCCTTGCTGGCGACCAGCTTCTCGGCCGCGCGCTTGAGGTCGGCGGTGGCGTCGACGAAGACCGGCACGTTGCCGGGCCCGACGCCGATAGCCGGGTTGCCCGAGGAATAGGCGGCGCGCACCACGGGCACTCCGCCGGTGGCGAGGATCACGTCGGTGCGCTCATCGGTCATCAGTGCGTCGATGAGCGGGATGGAGGGCTCCTCGACCACCTGCACCACCCCGTCCGGTGCGCCGGCCGCGACCGCGGCGTCGCCGAGCACGCGGGCTGCGTCGGAGCAGCTCTCCTTGGCGAACGGGTGCGGGCTGATGACGATGGCGTTGCGGGTGAGCAGGGCCAGCAGGATCTTGAAGTAGACGGTCGAGACCGGGTTGGTCGAGGGCGTCAGGGCGAGGATGACGCCAGCCGGACGGGGAACCTCCAGCATCTTGCGCTCGGCGTCGATGCGCGGCGTCACGTAGTCGTGGTCGCGGTAGGCGTCGAGAATGCCCCTGGAGCAGAGCCGGTTCTTGATGACCTTGTGCTCAACGACCCCGAAGCCCGTCTCGCGCACGGCCCACTCGGCGTACTTCTGCGCGTTGTCCTCGGCCACCTGGGCCACGGCTTCGGCGATGCGCAGCACCGTCGCGCGGTCGTAGGTCGCGAACGCCCGGGCCGCCCAGCTCGCGCGCTCCAACATCTGGCGTGCGCGCGGCACGCCGATGGCATCGGGGACGAGCACTGCCTCGCTCATGCGGGCACCTTCTCGCCGCGCGGCGAGGTCTGGCGGACCTCTGCCCACGCCTTGCGGATCGCCACCTCGGTGCGGTCGAGCAGCTCCTCGCATAGCTCGGGTCGGAGCAGGATGCCCGGCTTGTACTGCAGCACCCGCGGGTCCAGCGTCGAGAAGATCGCCCACACGCCGTTCTCGTAGAGGTGGCGCATGACGTACTTGGCGCCCTGCGGGTGGGCGAACTCCAGGCCCATCACGACGCCGTTCTGGCGGATGCCGACGAACCAGTCGGGATAGTCGGCCTGGATCTCGCGCAGCCCGCGCCCGATCAGGTCGCTGATGTAGTGCACCATCGAGCGGGTCTCGGGACGGTTGCAGACCTCCAGCGCCTTGAGCGCGGCGATGCAGCCGAGCTCGGCTCCCCCGAACGTCGAGATGTGGCCGAAGCCGTCCTCGGTGAGCCAGCCGGCGGCGTGCTCGCTCACCAGCACGGCGGAGATCGGGTACATCCCGCCGGAGATGCCCTTGCCGGTCACCAGGATGTCCGGGGTGATGCCGTGCTTGGTGATCGCCCAGAGCTCGCCGGTGCGCATCAGCCCGGTCTGCACCTCGTCCGCGATGTAGAGCGCGTCGTAGCGCTCGCAGAGCGCCTTGACGCCCTCGAGGTAGCCGGCGTCGGGCAGCGGGAAGCCATAGGTGGCCGGGATGGTCTCCATCAGGACCGCAGCGACGTCGCGGCCGCGCAGGGCGTCCTCCATGGCGGCGAGGTCGTTGAAGGGAACGTGCGGGAACTCCTCGGGCTGGTCGGCGAGGAAGAGCTTGCTGAACCGGTCGTCTCCGGTGGCAACGGCCAGCCCGGTGTGGCCGTGGTAGGCCTTCACGATCGAGACGACCTTGCGCTTCTGGGTCGTGTGCCGGGCGGTCTTGATGGCGATGTCGATCGCCTCGCCGCCCCCGCTGCCGTAGACCACCTTGGTCAGCCCCTCGGGTGCGGTCCGGACCAGTGCCTCGGCCAGAGCGGTCCGGGCCAGCGACGGGAAGTGGTGGTTGCCGATGTCGAAATGGGCCATGGCGGCCGTGACCGCGTGCACGACCTCGGCGTTGCGGTGGCCGAGGTTGAAGGTGCCGCCGTTGAGGTGCACGTCGAGCAGCCTCTTGCCCGACATGTCATAGATGAAGTACTCCTCGCGCCGGTCGATGACCAGCGGGACGCCCGCCTCGACCCAGAAGTCGGTCTTGCCCGGGTTCCAGAACTCGCGCGACTTCTCGAGCATGTCCTCCTTGGACTCGAAGGAGAACGCGCCGTAGTCGAAGGTCATCGGTCCCACCTCACCGCCTGCTGAGCGTGCGCCCAGCCGGCTGAACCAAAACTGCATACCGATTCCGGATTTGGTCTGCTATACGGTTTGTAGCAGACCGAAGACGGTCCGGTCAACGGTCGGACGCGCCTCGTACCGATTTGGCCGAAGTGCTTGTGCGCGCCTGGACGCGCTGTCACGATGCGTCCAAGTTGTGGCGTAGGCCACAGGGGGAGGCGTCTTCACCGCCGTGAGGGCTGCCTATTCGGTTCGCTTCGACGAGGAGAGAAACCTGCGGCAACTAGTGACGATGTGAGGCAGAGCGGCACGCCGCTCGACCCGCACGACCACACCCCTGAGCGGGGGCACGGCCTGAAGCCCGGTGCCATCGGCCTGATGGCCGTGCTGTTCATGGCGGTGGCCAACGCAGCTCCGATCACCGCGATGACCGGCAACGTTCCGATTGCGGTCGGCTACGGCAATGGCATCGGCGCCCCGGCCGGCTTCCTGGTCGCGACGATCGTGCTGACGCTGTTCACCGTCGGCTTCATCGCGATGGCCCGCTACATCACCACGGCCGGCAGCTTCTACGGCTTCGTCACCCACGGCCTCGGCCAGGTCTGGGGCATGGTCACCGGCGCGCTCGCCACGATGGCGTACGTCGTCTTCGAGGGCTCGCTGATCGGCATCTTCGCCTACTTCACCAACGACGCCCTGAAGCGCTGGTTCGACGTCGACGTCAACTGGCTGATCCTGGCACTGATCGGCATCGTCCTGATCGGCTTGTTCGGCTACTTCGACATCCGCATCGCCGCGGCGTTCCTCGGGGTGACCCTGGTCTGCGAGGTGCTGCTGCTCGGCGCGCTGGCACTGTCGGTGCTCTTCAGCGGCGGCGGCCCGGACGGGATGGTGCCGGAGGCGGTCAACCCCCTCAACGCCTTCAAGAACCTCCAAGAGGGCGGAGGCGTCGGCGCAGTCATCGACGGCAAGGCCATCGCCGCCGGCAGCGGAGCCATCGGGCTCTTCTTCGCGTTCTGGTCCTGGGTTGGCTTCGAGACCACCGCGGTCTATGGCGAGGAGTCGCGCAACCCCAAGCGCATCGTGCCTCGGGCGACGATCATCGCCGTCATCGGGCTCGGCCTGTTCTACACGTTCGTTTCCTGGATGATGATCGCCGGCAACGGTGTGAAGCAGGCCATCGAGAAGGCCAACACCGACTCCATCGGGCTGTGGGTGGACCTGGCCGAGAACAAGCTCGGCGGCTCGTTCGTCGGCGACCTCTACCTGTTACTCATCGTGATGGGTTCGTTCGCGTGCGGGCTGGCCTTCCACAATGCAGCCAGCCGCTACATCTACGCGATCGGCCGCGATCTGCCGGCGACCGCCAACACCATCGGGCGCACGCACGGCGTGCACCGCAGCCCGCACATCGCGTCCGTCGTGCAGTCCGTGATCACGTTGGTCCTGACGCTCGGGTTCTACTTCCTGACCACCGACGGCTCCGACGTGGCGAAGGGGGCGTACTTCTACGAGTACGGCCTGCTGGCGATCCTCGGCACGATGGCGATCCTCATCGTGCAGGCGATCACGTCGTTCGCGGTGATCTTCTACTTCCACGTGAAGAAGGCCGCGCCGGGCAACATCCTGACGACGGGGATCATCCCGGCGCTGGGTGGCTTCGGGATGCTCTATGTGGTCTGGCTGCTGCTGAGCAACATCGACTTCGCCGGCGGCGTCGCGTCGGCCTCGCCGTTCTTCAAGGCCATCCCCTACCTGGTGGTCCTGACGGCGGTCGTGGGTCTGGCGGGTGTCCTGCTGCTGCGGGCGCGCAACCGTCCGGTGTACGACGCGATCGGGCGCACCGTCTTCGAAGAGGCGGCGGTCCGCGACGACGTACCGGCGCAGAGCGGTTCGCGGCACTGACAGCGGACACCGAGCTCCGCTTCGAACCGGACGCGGAGGGCGACCCCACTGCCCTGGCCTACACGTTCGGCGGCTTCGCGCCGCTGGTCAGTGTCAGGCCAGGGACGGTGGTGTCGACGTGGACGATGGACTGCTTCGCCGGCCGGGTGCGCTCGACGTCGGACCTCGTGTCGCAGGTCTGCGACCCGCGCTTCCTGAACCCGCAGACGGGGCCGTTCTTCGTCGAGGGCGCCGAGCCGGGCGACACCCTGGCAGTCCACTTCCGCAGCATCACCCCCCGGGAGGCGCGGGGGGTGAGCACCACGGTGCCGTTGTTCGGGTCGCTCACGGCCACCCACTTCACCGCGTTGCTGCACGACCCGTTGCCCGAGCGGACGTGGGTCTACGAGCTCGACACGGCTGCTGGGGTGATGCGGTACGACGCGCTGGACTCGCCGTACGTGGTGGATCTGCCTCTGGACCCGATGCACGGCACGGTGGGCGTCGCCCCCGCCCTCGGGGAGGTGCGCTCGTCGCTCACTCCGGGCGACTGGGGCGGCAACATGGATACGCCGGAGATGCGCGCCGGGACAACGTGCTATCTCGGGGTGAACGTCGAGGGGGCGCTGTTCAGCCTCGGCGACGGGCACGCGCGGCAGGGCGAGGGCGAGACGTGTGGCGTCGCAGTCGAGTGCGCGATGGACACCGTGCTCGTGGTCGACCTGATCAAGGGCGCTCCCCCGACCGCGTGGCCTCGGCTCGAGGACGACGAGTTCATCATGACGACCGGCTCGACGCGGCCGCTCGAGGACGCGTTCCGGATCGCGCACACGGAGATGGTGCGGTGGGTCAGCGAGCTGACCGGGCTGTCGGCGATGGATGCCTACCAGCTGGTGTCCCAGACCGCGCTGACGCCGATCGCGAACGTGGTGGACACCAACTACACGGTGGTGGCGAAGGTGGCGAAGAGGTTCCTCAACGGCGCGAGGGTGATGGACGGCATGCACGAGCAACTCCGCGGTCGCTGACGCCTTATCGCCGAAGCTGACCGCGGGCGACCAGCTCACCGGTGACGGCCACGGCGACTACCTGCACCGCCAGCAACGCCACCAGGACGAACAGCTGGACCGCGCCGGCCTCGATGGCCGTCGCACCGCCGAGCAGCATGCCCACGAACGCGCCCGGCAAGGTGACGAGGCCGACGGTGCGGGTCTGGTCCATCCCGGGCACCAGCGCCTGGCCGGCCACCGGCCCGCAGATCTCCCACCGGGCGTCCCGGTCGGTCAGCCCGACGGACATCGCCGCCTCGACCTCGCCATGGCGTGTCGTCAGCTCGTCCAGCGTCCGGCGGCCCGCGAGGGAGGTCGCGGTCATCGCGCCGCCGATCAGGATGCCGGTCACCGGAACGAGCGTGATGCCGCCGGTGGGGACCACCCTGGCGAGCACGAGGCCGCCGACGATCGGGACGACGGCTGCCAGGATCGGCAGCGAGGCCCATCGACGACCCCCGCCGCTCGACGTGATCCGGCGGCCGGCCGTCACGATGGCGACCGAGAACATCACCGCCAGGAAGGCCAGCGTCCAGCCGGTGCTCTTGACGATGGCGGCGATCACTGCGGAGACGACGGCCAGCTGGATGGTCGCCCGGGCTGCCGCCGTCACGATCGAGCGGCTGGGCACGATGCCGGTGAGGCGCGCGACGAGCGCAGCGACGAGAACGAGCGCGGCCATGACGACGGCCAGCGAGACGCCGACATCGAGTCGGATCGGGCTCACCTCCGGAAAACGGGTTGGCTCTGTGTGCGTGACGCTACCGGCGGACCACCGGCCCTTCCCTCGACGGCCCGGAGGGTGCAGGCTGCTAGAACGGACCTCCTGAGGGGAGCAGCCATGCAGGCGAAAGTGGGCGACCGGCTCCACGTGCACGGCCGGAACGTCGGCATCCCGGACCAGCTGTCGGTGATCATCGAGGTGCGCGGCACGGACGGGGCCCCGCCCTACCTCATCCGTCATCCCGACGGCCATGAGGCGCTCGTCTTCCCCGGCGCGGACGCCATGGTGGAGCGCAAGAGGACTCGCAAGAAGTCCTGAGGCGTCTCGCCCGCGGCGGCTCTACCGTCATCCTGGCCCAGGCGTAGTAGCCCATAGCGTGCGCACGACTCATCCGAATGGCCGCTCAGAACTGCCAGAACGGTCGATCGCGCGCCGGGGGCGTAGGCGCAACAATCGGGCGCAGACGCCGCACTCGGCCCGGGGGGATCTAGGGCCTAGCGCGGCGTCGTTGCGTTCGGGCAGGGCGATCCCTGTTCTGAACCCACTGGCCTTTCCTC
>JBDUAP010000337.1:0-3285 GCA_040004585.1 Sporichthyaceae bacterium | reverse complement strand
TGGCGGCGCTATTCACCGGCACCTACCGGCTGGACAGCATCGACCCCAAGCAGGCCGACGCAAAGGTCACGATCTACCGGCTCGACTCGTCGTACCGGGTGGATGTCGCCCGCCAGGGCGCGACGTCGATCCTGATGACGACCAAGGACGGGCTGGTCTCATGCCAGGTGCAAGGGAGCCGGCGCACCTGCTTGCTTGTCGGCGATTCCGCCAAACCCCCGCCCAAGCTGTTCGACCCCGGGCTGCAGCGCCTGTTCACGACCGATCTGGGCGCGCTCGCCGGCGGGAGCGGGATCACGGTCACGCCGGCTGGGGTGCTGCCCGCGGCCGGCACGATCGGGAGCGCGACGTGCTACCGGTTCAGCGGCACGGGCGTCGACCCGGGGGAGTACTGCCTCACCGACGCCGGCATCCTGCGCCGGGCCCAGTTCCCGTCGGGGACGCTCGAGCTGACCGCCCTCTCGGGTCCGCCGGCCGCCTCGGCGTTCACCCCACCCGTCAAGCCGACGCCGCTGCCGAGCTGACGCGCTAGGGGCGCTCGATCGCCTCCGCCGCGGTCTGCGCCAGCAGTCGGTCCTCGACCAGGACCGCCTCGTCGATCGGAGCGTCGAGGCGGACGTGCGACACGACCGAGTGCAGGGCGTGCAGCACCGAGCTCGCGCTGGATCCCCAGTTGGACAGGTAGGAGAACTGCCACCACCACAACGCCTCGAGCGACCGCCCGGCACGGTAGTGCTGCAGACCATGCAGCAGGTCGGACATCACGTTGGCGATGTCGTCGGAGATTCGGCTGGTGAAGACCTCTGGCTCGCCCGAATAGGGATCGAACAGCGAGTGATATTCGTCGATCGGCTCGAGCAGGTTGGCAATGGACGTGCGCACGCCGTCGACGTCGTGGTCGAACCCGGCGTCGGGCTCGAACCTGTCCTCCGGAACAACGTCGGAGATGGCACCCAGCCGGCCCCCCGCCAGCAGCAGCTGGGAGACCTCGAGCAGCAGCAGGGAGATCGCGTAGTCAGGGTCCTCACCAGCAGCGATCTCGCGCACCGCGACCACGAAGCTCTCCACCTGGTCGGCGATCTCCACCGTGAAGTCATCCAGATCGTCGGCCACCACACTGCCCCTTCGTCGGACCGGTCATCGTCGAGGCGCCGCTCGCCCAACGCGATAGAGCCTCACACATCGAGCAGCCTCCTGCCTTCGAAGGCCCGCCCGAGCGTCACCTCGTCGGCGTACTCGAGGTCGCCACCCACCGGCAGGCCGCTGGCCAGCCGGGTGACCCGCAGCCCCATCGGCTTGACCAGCCGGGCCAGGTAGGTCGCCGTGGCCTCACCTTCGAGGTTGGGGTCGGTGGCGAGGATCAGCTCGGTCACCGAACCGTCGGCGAGCCGGGTCATCAGCTCCTTGACCCGCAGGTCGTCGGGGCCAATGCCCTCGATCGGGCTGATGGCGCCGCCCAGCACGTGGTAGCGGCCGCGGAACTCGCGGGTCTTCTCGATCGCCTGGACGTCCTTGGGTTCCTCCACCACGCAGATCACCGACAGGTCGCGGCGGGTGTCGCGGCAGATGCGGCACTGCTCGTCCTCGGCGACGTTCCCGCAGATGGCGCAGAACCTGATCTTGTCCTTGACCTCGGTGAGCACGTGCGCCAGACGTCGTACGTCGGTGGGGTCCGCCGCGAGCAGGTGGAACGCGATGCGCTGGGCACTCTTCGGGCCGACACCCGGCAGGCGGCCGAGCTCGTCGATGAGGTCCTGCACGATGCCTTCGTACATCTCGCGACTACCTCTCTCGCGGGCCGACGTGCGGAACTCCGAGGCTCCGGCACAACGGGGCCGTGGCCTGCGAGCCTACGGGCTCAGCCGTTGTCGTACTCGCCGATGACCTTCGCGCCGAGCTCGCGCGCCAGCAGGTCGTGGGACGTGAGGCCTGCATCTTCCGCGTCTGGGTCATCGACCGACGGGGCCGTGTCGTCGCTGGCCGGGACGTGGTCGGCGCGCTGGCTGGGCCTGGCGGCGCCCTCGCGCCGGTGGGCAGGCTCGTCGGGGTCCGGCGCACCGAGACTGCTCGTCGGGGCAACGGACGGATCGGCGATCGCCTCTACCTTCCAGTCCACTCCGAGCACCTGGATCAGGGCCTCGCGCACGTAGTCCTGGTGGTCGCTGCGGCCGACGAAGGCATCGCGCAACCCGGGAGTCGAGAACCCGAGGGTCAGCCGACCTGCGTCGAAGTCGATGACGCTGGCGTTCTTGAGCAGGGACCAGGTCGTCTTTTTCATGGCCGACACCGACGCCATGACGTCGGGCCACATCCGGCGGATCTCCGTCAGGTCGAGCTCACCGTCGGCGGGCGGCTGTGCCGGGACCAGGGACGGCGGGGACGGCTGAGGTTCGGTCGCGGCTGGGGCCGCCGGCTCCAGCTCGGCCGCCATCGGCTCGCTCGACTGCCCGGGCAGGGCTACGGGGGCGTCGGGTGCCTGGGGTGGGGTTGGCTCCGGCCGTCGCTCGCGGCGCTCGGCTGCCGGCGGCGCAACCGGAATGGGCGCCTCGCTCGTCGTAGCGCTGATTGCCATCCGCCGTTCGAGGCGGTCGAGCCGGGCGCCGAGGCCGCGCTCGGCGTCGTCGGCCGCCGGCAGCAGCACCCTGGCGCAGATCAGCTCGAGGTGCAGGCGGGGCGCGGTGGCCCCGCGCATCTCGGTCAGGCCGGCGTTGACGATGTCGGCTGCCCGGGACAGCTGCGCGGCCCCGAAGTGGGCGGCCTGCTGGCGCATTCGCTCGAGCTCGTCGGCCGGGTGCTCGGACAGGATCGTCGCCGCCGTGTCGGGCACCGCGTCGATGATGACCAGGTCGCGCAGCCGCTCGAGCAGGTCGTCGGCGAAGCGCTTGGGGTCGTGGCCCGCCTCCACGACCCGATCCACGATGCTGAACACCGCCGCCCCGTCACCCGCGGCGAACGCCTCGACGGTGTCGTCGAGCAGGGTCGCGTCGGTGTAGCCGAGCAGCGCCGTGGCCAGCGGATAGGTCACGCCGTCCTCGCCGGCGCCCGCTACGAGCTGGTCGAGCACGCTCATCGAGTCGCGGACCGAGCCGCGGCCGGCCCGGACGACGAGCGGGAGCACGCCCTTGCCCACCGTCACGCCTTCGAGCTCGCAGATGCGGGCCAGGTGGGCCTGCAGCTCACCGGGCGGCACGAGACGGAAGGGGTAGTGGTGGGTGCGGGAGCGGATGGTCGCGATGACCTTGTCCGGCTCGGTGGTCGCGAACACGAACTTGACGTGCTCGGGGG
>JBDUAP010000336.1:0-3292 GCA_040004585.1 Sporichthyaceae bacterium | reverse complement strand
CGCCTGTCCGGGCTGGACCCGGGGCACCTAGGGATCAAGATGGGCAGCGTCGCGGCGCCTTCGACTCGCCGGCGCGCGGCCGCCGCGACCACCCGCAGAACGAAGGAGGCCTGATGTCCCGGTTGGGCTCGATGGGCAACCAGCTCTACCGCGGTGAGGTGTCCTACGACTTCGTGGGCCACCGCAGGCGCTGGTACACCATCTCCGCCGCCTTCCTGCTGGTGTCCATTATCGCGCTGATCTTCTTCCGGCTGACGCTCGGCATCGAGTTCCGAGGCGGCGCAGAGTTCCGCATCGCGTCGCCCAAGGCGACGGAAGCGGCGGTCCTGCAAGCCGTTGAGGACGCGGGCGTCAAGGGTGAGGTCCGGGTCCAGAAGGTGGGCGGCAACACCATCCGCGTGCAGACCGAGAAGCTCACGACGACAGAGTCGCAGAAGGTCGCCGAGACGCTCTCCCAGCGGTTCGACGTCTCTCGTGACGAGGTGAGCTCACAGCTGATCGGGCCCAGCTGGGGGCAGGACATCTCGAAGAAGGCAGTGCGGGCCCTTGTCTTCTTCCTGGTACTCGTCGTGATCTTCCTGTCGATGTACTTCGAGTGGAAGATGGCCGTCGCCGCCATGATGGCGCTGCTGCACGACCTCGCGATCACGGTGGGCATCTATGCGCTGAGTGGTTTCGAGGTGACACCGGCCACGGTCATCGGCTTCCTGACCATCCTTGGTTACTCGCTCTACGACACGGTGGTCGTGTTCGACAAGGTCAGGGAGAACACCCAGGGCCTCGCCGGGGGCAGCCGGATGACCTACAGCGATGCAGCCAACCTCGCCGTTAACCAGACCATCGTCCGGTCCATCAACACCTCGATCGTCGCGCTTCTGCCGATCGGCGCCATCCTGTTCGCCGGCGTCGTCCTGCTCGGCGCAGGCCCGCTGAAGGACCTGTCCCTGGCCTTGTTCGTCGGCGTCGCTGTCGGCACTTACTCCTCGATCTTCATCGCCACCCCGATACTCGCGACTCTGAAGGAGCGCGAGCCCGCGATGCAGGCGCTGGGCCGCCGTGTCGCTGCCCGTGGGGGTTCCGCCAAGTCGGTTACCCGTGGCCGGAGTGCGGTGGCTGCGGAGGACGCGGTCGAGACCGACGAGGAACAGCAGCCGGAACCGGCCACCGCCGGAGCCGTCGCTCGCGGCGCCGCCCGACCGGGCGACCGCCGTCCGGCGACCGGTGCCGCGCGCAACCAACCCAAGCGGAAGAATAAGAGCCGTCCCGGCGGCAAGAAGCGCCGGTAGTGACCACCGTGCACGGCGGTCATGACCTCAACGCGCTCCTGCTGGCGCGCATCCGCGACGTCCCTGACTATCCCAAGCCGGGGATCGTCTTCAAGGACATCGCGCCCTTGCTCGCGGACCACGTGGCCTTCGCCGGGGCCGTCGACGCGATCGTCAACCATCACGGCCGGGGCACGGTCGACAAAGTGGTCGGCATCGAGGCCCGCGGCTTCATCCTGGCGGCACCCGTCGCCTACCACACGGGTGTGGGCTTCGTGCCTGTGCGCAAGAAGGGCAAGCTTCCGGGTGCCACGCTCGAGACGTCCTACGCACTGGAGTACGGCGAAGCGACCCTCGAGGTGGCCGCCGACGCGTTCGAGCCGGGCGACCGCGTCCTGATCGTGGACGACGTGCTCGCTACTGGAGGGACCGTCGAGGCCACTATCGACCTGGTACGACGGGCCGGCGCCGACGTGGTCGGCCTCTCGGTGCTTCTGGAGCTCTCTTTCCTCCCCGGACGGGAGCGACTGTCCCGCAACGACGGCCCGGCGCTGCACGCACTGCTGACCGTTTGAGCCCGGCAGGGGTGCATACCGCCCGGTAGACTGGAACCTCCGGCGCATGACCTCGCGCTGGCCCGACGACCTGCTGGGGTGTGCTCGTGGCTGATGCCCCTCCTCAAAGTCCGGTCGACGCCGACCGAGACGACGAGGTTGCGCGCGCCACCACCGAGACGATCAACGACGCTGCCGCCTCGCCGAGCGGGGTCGACGACGGCATTGCCACCGGCTCGCCGGCCGCACCCCCGTCGCGGCGCGTGCGGGCCCGCCTCGCTCGCCTCGGGGCTCAGCGCAGCAGCACGAACCCGGTGCTGGAGCCGCTTTTCCGCATCGTCCGCTCCACGCACCCCAAGGCCGACCTGCGGGTGATGGAGCATGCGTACGACGTTGCCGAGGCGCACCACCGGGGCCAGCTCCGCAAGAGCGGCGACCCCTACATCACCCACCCGCTCGCCGTGACCACGATCCTCGCCGAGCTGGGCATGACGCCGCCGACGCTCTGCGCGGCGCTCCTGCACGACACGGTGGAGGACACGGCGTACAGGCTCGCGGACCTCCGGCGCGACTTCGGCGACGAAATTGCCGACCTGGTCGACGGGGTGACCAAGCTCGACAAGGTGAAGTACGGCGAGTCGGCGCAGGCCGAGACCGTCCGCAAGATGGTCGTGGCCATGGCCCGCGACATCCGGGTGCTCGTCATAAAGCTGGCAGACCGGCTGCACAACATGCGCACGCTGCGCTACCTGCGCCCGGAGAAGCAGGAGCAGAAGGCCCGCGAGACGCTGGAGATCTACGCCCCGCTCGCCCACCGGCTGGGCATGAACACCATCAAGTGGGAGCTCGAGGACCTGGCTTTCGCCACCCTCTACCCCAAGGTTTACGACGAGATCGTGCGGCTGGTGACCGATCGCGCGCCCAGTCGTGACGAATACCTCAGCACAGTGGTCGACAAGGTGACCGGCGACCTGCGCGGCTCCAAGATCCGCGCGTCCGTGACCGGCCGGCCCAAGCACTACTACTCGATCTATCAGAAGATGATCCTGCGTGGCCGCGACTTCACCGACATCTACGACCTGGTGGGCATCCGCGTCCTGGTCGACTCGGTCCGTGACTGTTACGCCGTGTTGGGCAGCGTGCACGCCCGCTGGAACCCTGTGCCCGGGCGCTTCAAGGACTACATCGCGATGCCCAAGTTCAACATGTACCAGTCGTTGCACACGACCGTCATCGGTCCGGAGGGCAAGCCGGTCGAGCTGCAGATCCGCACGTTCGCGATGCACCGTCGCGCCGAGTACGGCGTCGCCGCGCACTGGAAGTACAAGGAGAACCCGCGCGCGACAGCGGCAGCCAGCGAGACCGCCTCGGGCAAGGGAGTCACGGCGGACAGTGCGGCAGCCAACGACATGGCCTGGCTGCGTCAGTTGCTCGACTGGCAGAAGGAGACCGAGGACCCGGGGGAGTTCCTCG
>JBDUAP010000335.1:0-3312 GCA_040004585.1 Sporichthyaceae bacterium | reverse complement strand
GGACCTGGCTGCCGGTCTCGGGCAACACCGGACCGGTGTCGTACCCGATCAGGTTCACGCCGGGCCACTGACCGGGAATCCGCGCGGTGCGTCGGGGGTTGGCCGGGTATGACGCTCGCACTCACCGGCTCCAGCGGACACCTCGGCGGCCGGGTCGCCACGCTTCTCGCCGACCTCTCCCCGATCCTGCTGGTGCGTGACGCCTCGCGGGCGCCGTCGGTCGCCGGCTCCGAGGTGCGGGTCGCGTCCTACGAGCCGGAGGCGGCGGCCGCGCTCGAGGGCGTCGACACGTTGTTCATGGTCTCGGGCGCCGAGGCCGTCGACCGCCGTGACCAGCACCGCGCGTTCATCGACGCCGCTGCGCAGGCAGGGGTCGGGCACATCGTCTACACGTCGTTCGCAGGGGCCGCGCCCGACGCCGACTTCACGCTCGGCCGCGACCACGCCGACGCGGAGGAGGCGATCAAGGCCAGCGGGATGGCCTACACGCTGCTCCGCGACAACTTCTACGCCGACCTGCTGCCGCTCTTCGCCGACGAGCAGGGCGTGCTGCGTGGGCCCGCCGGTGACGGCCGCGTCGCCGCGGTTGCCCGTCACGACATCGCCGACGTCGCCGCTGTGGTGCTGCGCGATCCCGCGTCGCACGCGGGGTCGACGTACGAGCTGACGGGGCCGGAGGCCCTCACCATGACCGAGGTGGCGGCTCGCGCCGGCGCCGTCCTGGGCCGCGAGCTGAGCTTCCACGACGAGACAGTGGACGAGGCCTACGCGTCCCGCTCGTCGTACGGCGCCGAGCAGTGGCAGCTGGACGCCTGGGTGAGCACCTACACCGCGATCCGCGACGGCGAGGTCGCGCGCGTCACCGACGACGTCGAGCGGCTGACCGGGCACCCGGCTCGCACGCTCGAGCAGGCGCTGAGCGGCGCGGCCGGCTGATTCTCAGGCGGTGGTCTCCGGGTCGTGGTCGGTCGGCCACACCCCGTGCTGGACCGCACGCCGGCGGAGCCGCTGGTCCTGCGCGCTCTCGTGGTCACCCGACTCCAGGACGACACCGGTGATGCGTTCGTGGCCGTCGGCATCGCCCGCCGCCTGACGAGCCTTCAGCCCGGCGCTCTCGCTGGACAGGAACGCCACCAGCTCGTGCTCCTTCTCGAACGCCGCCACGACGACGTCTCGACGCTCGTGGCGCGCGGGGTCGTAGCGGTAGTGCAGGGCCACGAACCGCCTGATGGTGTCGTCCTCGGGATCAACGCTCGCCACGGGGTCGAGCGTAGAGCCGACCGGCCGTGAGCAGGAAGTCGTGGTCGGTGTGGACGGCCGCCGTCACCCGCGCGTTGGGCGCATCGAGCGTGGCGCTGCCGTAGACGTGCTGGATGCCGGACAGCTGTGCGGCGGCGCCGTCCTCCGTGGCCCACATGGCCGGAGGTGCGCACGGCGCCTGCCGGTTCACGTCGCCGCCGAAGACGGTGGTGCCGGTCGCGTCGTACCCCGTCAGGACGCCGCGGAGCTCTCGGCACTCGGCATCGTTGGTCGTGCGCTCGCGTGTCGTGCCACGCGTGCTCAGGTGCGCCGTGCAGGCGGTCACGTCGTCGGTGGTGGAGGCGCAGACCCAGCGCCGCTGCTCGAAGTTCGCCTGCACGCTGAACGCCCGGTCCCGCGACGAGACGATCGGGGCCTTGGTCAGCACTGCGATCCCGAAGACCCCCCTGCCGCCGGGCTTCACGCAGGGGAGCGCTGACGCCCCGTAGCGGACGGCGGCGAAGCGCAGGTGGTAGCCCGTCCGCGTGGCCATGGTTCGCGCATCGCCGCTGCACGCCTCGTTCAGGGTCACCACCTGCGGCTCGTGATCGACGACCTGGGCTGCGGCCTCGTCGAGGACGGTCGGGTAGGAGGTGCGGGGGTAGCAGCCGGCGAGGCCCGACAGACAGAGGTTCATCTGGAGCACGGTGTACGACGTGCCGTGCCCGCGTGCCGGAGCGTCCGTCGGCAGCGCGACCACCGCGGCGAACGCCGCGGAGGCCACGGCGACGAGGGACACGAGCTTGCGCACGACGACTCCAGCTGTTGGGACGGCAGGGGTGATTCGTCGGCCGCCGGTCTCCGGATGGGTGCTGCTCCCGAACGAGGCCTGAGCAGTACTACGACCAAGGTCCGATCGACGAGGCCTGTACCCGGTCCTACCGTGCGGATTGGAGTCGGCGCCGCCACACCCCCTCAGCGGCGGCGCCGCCACCGTGATCTCGGAACGAGGAGACGTGATGCGACGAACCCGAGTAAGGACCGCCCTCTCGACCGGCCTGGTGACGCTGTTGGTCGGCCTGGTGTCGTTCACCTGGACGGCCGGCACCGCCTCCGCCGCTCCTGGCACCCCCGCGCTGGTGGGGCCGGCAGACGGCGCCTCCGTCGCGCTCCCGGTGGCGCTCACCTGGGCGCCACCCGGTGATCCGACCGGCGTGGGCGGCTACAACTGGGAGGTCAGTCGGTCTGCGGACTTCACGTCGATCATCGAGCGGAACCCGGTCCTGGTCTCCGGCGCGGCCACCACCGACGACGTCGTGAGTGGCCTGGCAAAGGGAAGCTACTTCTGGCGCGCCCAGGCGGTGAGCCGCAACCTCGAGCCCGGTGCGTGGTCGTCGTCGCGCAGCTTCACCGTGACCGGCGCCGGCCCCACGGTGCCGGCCGCTCCGGTGCTCGCCCCACCGTCAGGCGCCACCCGGTTCCACCCGTTGGAGACGATCACGTTCTCCTGGTCGGCCGTGCCCGGAGCAGTGAGCTACGTCCTGCAGGAATCGACCGATCCCGCTTTCCCGGTGGACACCCGGGTACGTCAGGTGAACCTCCCCGGGACCACCGAGCGGATCTCGCTCAACTCCGGCAACCAGGGGAGCTTCCAGGCCCGCGTCCTCGCGGTCGATGCGGAGGGGCTGATGGGGCTCCCCTCCAACCTCGTCAGCTTCAGCGTCCAGGACGGCAGCCCGCTGCCGGCCGCGCCGAGCCTGCTGGCACCCGCCAACGGTTCGACCCGACAGCTGCCGGTGTCCCTGTCGTGGACCCAGGTGCCGAACCACCAGGACGACGGCTACCAGATCCAGGTCTCGTCGAGCTCGTCCTTCGCCACGATCGAGAAGAGCTTCCGGAGCACGGAGAACAGTCAGGTGGTCCCGACCCTGACCGGGGGGACGAAGTTCTGGCGCGTGCGCTCCCAGCACGGGTACACCGGTGCCACCGAGGCGTACACCGCGTGGTCGGCGAGCGGCACGATCACCGTGTCGGCCACACCGCTGCGCATCTCGACGGCGACGTTCCCGGCAC
>JBDUAP010000334.1:0-3314 GCA_040004585.1 Sporichthyaceae bacterium | reverse complement strand
CGACCAGGCCGGTGCCGATCCGCTTGCGGGTCATCTGGACCAGGCCGAGCGAGGTCACCTCGGCGACCTGGTGCTTGGTGCGGTCACGACCGAGGCACTCGAGCATCCGACGCAGGACCAGCTCGCGGTTGCTCTCCAGCACCATGTCGATGAAGTCGATCACGATCATGCCGCCGAGGTCGCGCAGCCGCAGCTGGCGGACGATCTCCTCGGCCGCCTCGACGTTGTTCTTGGTGACGGTCTCTTCGAGGTTGCCGCCGGCACCGGTGAACTTCCCGGTGTTGACGTCGATGACGATCATGGCCTCGGTGCGGTCGATGATGAGGTAGCCGCCGCTGGGCAGCCAGACCTTGCGGTCCAGCGCCTTGGCGAGCTGCTCGTCGATGCGGTGGGCTGCGAAGACGTCCTCCTCGGAGGTCCAACGCGACATGCGGTCGCGCAGGTCCGGCGCCACGTGCCCGACGTACGGCTCGAGCATCTCCCAGGCCTCCTCGCCGGAGACGATCAACGTGGCGAAGTCCTCGTTGAAGATGTCGCGCACAACCCGGATCGTGAGGTCCGGCTCGCCATAGAGCAGCGCGGGGGCCGACGCCGTCTTGGCCTTCTTCTCGATGTCCTCCCACTGCGCGGTGAGCCGCGCGACGTCGCGGGAGAGCTCCTCTTCGCTAGCGCCTTCAGCCGCCGTGCGCACGATCACGCCGGCCTCTTCGGGCACGATCTTCTTCAGGATCGCCTTGAGCCGGGAGCGCTCGTTCTCGGGCAGCTTGCGGCTGATCCCGGTCATCGAGCCGTGCGGGACGAACACGAGGTAGCGCCCCGCCAGGGAGATCTGGCTGGTGAGCCGGGCGCCCTTGTGACCGATCGGGTCCTTGGTGACCTGCACGAGCACGGAGTCGTTGGGCTTGAGGGCCTGCTCGATCCGCTTGGGCTGGCCGTCCATTCCGGCGGCGTCCCAGTTGACCTCGCCGGCGTAGAGAACGGCGTTGCGGCCCCTGCCGACGTCGACGAAGGCTGCTTCCATCGACGGCAGAACGTTCTGCACCTTGCCCAGGTAGACGTTGCCGAGCGTTCCGGCGCTGGATGCCGTGGTGACGTAGTGCTCGACGAGGATGCCGTCCTCGAGCACCCCGATCTGGGTGCGCTCGCCGGTCTGGCGCACGACCATCACGCGGTCGACGGACTCCCGGCGGGCCAAGAACTCGGCTTCGGTGATGATCGCCGGGCGACGGCGACCGGCATCGCGGCCCTCGCGACGGCGCTGCTTCTTGGCCTCGAGGCGGGTCGAGCCCTTCAGCCCGCGGGCGTCACCGTCGTCGGCACGGTCGGAGGCGGCACCCTTGGTGGACTTGGCGCGGGTGCTCTTGCGGGGCTCGCGGACACGCACCACGGTGTTGGGCGGGTCGTCCGGAGCCGGCTCGACGCCGTCCTCGCCGGTGCCGCGCCGACGGCGACGGCGACGGCGACGGGTGCCGCCCTCGCCGGTCTCCTCGAACTCCGACTCGTCCTGGTCGGCGCCCGGCTGGCGCGCTACGTCGTCGGCGTCGCCCTGCTCGCCGCCCTCACCGTCGAGGTCGGTCTGGTCCTCGCCGCCGGCCTTGCCGCCGCCGCGACTGCGACCCCGTCCCCGACCGCCGCGACGGCGGCGGCGAGCGCCGCCCTCACCCGCCGCGGCGTCGTCGTCGTCCTCGTCGCGGTCGCCCGCGGGGCCGTCGGCGTCGGACGTGTCGTCCGCGGTCGCAGGTGCCGAGCGCCGACGTGGCGGGGTGACGACCGCGTCGGGGGCCTGGAACAGCAGGCCGGGGGGCTGGAAGGGGGCGGGCTCGCCCGCCCCTGCTTCGCTGCCGGCCGACTCGGCCGTCGCTGGGCTGGCAGCCTTCTTCTTCCGGGTGCGCCGGGCGGTCGCCTTCGCCGGCTCCTCCGCGACGCCGTCCGCTGCCTGGTCCTCGGTCTGGTCGCTGGGTGGGGATGCGGCGGTCTTCTTCGCCGGCCGCTGGCGGGTCGGGCGCGACTGCGCACTGGGCGCATCGACGCCCGCTCGATGGTCGTCAGCCGGGGCGGCATCGCCCTCACCCGCGGCCGGGGCGGCCGGCGGCGGTGCCGCCGGGCGGCTGGCGGCGCGGCGACGGCGTGGTCGCGCCGTGGTCGTGCCGCTGGTGTCGTTCTCATTGCTGGCGCCACTTGATTCGGCGCCGGTGGGCTCGGTGTCGAGCATCCGGGTAATCTCCCGTCACGTTCCCGGGCCATGTCGGGCGAGAGGTCTTTCGAAGCACTCTCGTCGTCCAGCGCCGCACGGGAACTGTCGTTGTGCCCGCCCGCTCGCGCGGACGGAAGTCGTCTCGGTCGCGCCTGGCCTCGCGCCGCAGCCGATGTCCGGCGTGCTGGCAGTCGTTGCGATCAGGTGCCGACGTGTTCCCGGTCCGGTGCCAGTGGATCGGACACCGTGCCGGACTGCTCGTCATGCGGCCCCTGCGCCAGCCTGGTGACCGCGGGGGTCACCGGCGGCTCGAAGTCGCCTATCTGACGGAGTCCGGCGAGCACATCGTCGGGTCGTACGGCAGGTGTGACGTGCTGCACGACCAGTCGAAGTATCGCACATGGGGCAAGCCCGGGCGCAGAGCCGCGCGGCTGCGCGACCACCTCGAGGCGCCTAACAGCGATCCGGGCGTCGAAGGTCCGCAGCCCGTTCTTGGTCATCCGGCTCACCTCCACGCGCTCAGCGTCGAGGAAGGCCTGTACGGCGGCGGCTGCCGTCTCGTCGGCCACCCCCGGAAGCAGGATCTGCCACACCGAGGCCTGCAGCCGGTCGGCCAGGCTGTCCCCGTGCGCCTCGACGATCTCCAGCACGTCGAGGTCAGGGGGCAGTGACCGGTCCAGCGCCTCCCGGAGCTTGGCCGGGTCGCACCGCTCGACGACGGCGATCTCGAGGTACTCCGCCTCGCTGGCCACCCCGGTGGGCGATGCCCCGGCGTACGACACCTTCGGGTGCGGCGAGAAGCCGGACGAGTAGGCCATCGGCACCGCAGCCCGGCGCAGCGCCCGTTCGAAGGCGCGCTGGAAGTCGCGGTGGCTGGAGAAGCTCAGCCGGCCACGCTTGGCGTAATGGATGCGCAGGCGCTGTACGGCGGGCACCGCGGGCGGGCCGGGTGGCTGCCGGGCGCTCACGTGGCCAGGACCTGCTCGCGGTTGGAGTTGAGCACGGTCACCGGCAGCAGTGTCTGCCCGGTCGGGCCGACCTGGATCTCGGTCCCGAGCTGGGGGCACACGCCGCAGTCGAAGCACGGCGTCCAGCGGCAGTCCTCGACCTCGACGCCCGT
>JBDUAP010000333.1:0-3317 GCA_040004585.1 Sporichthyaceae bacterium | reverse complement strand
GATGACGCTGTCGCGAACGGCGCGCAGGGAATAATCGCATTCTCGCAGCCGGATTGGTCACATTTAGGGCATCAACGCCGATGGCACCAGCCGCCGTCGCGTGACGAACAACCGCCACTCTTTTGACCTTGGCCAGCTTGGTCTCCAGACGGCACTCATCTCGCGTTCAAAGGAGCACCGCGCGGCCGTCCATTGGAGCGCGAAGGCGCGATCTTCGTCAAACAATCTGACGGCCGCGAACGGCATCGTGTTTCGCCGAACAAAGACGTCGAAGCGCCTGCCTGATCGGCGGACGGGCGATTGATCGCCTTCCAACTGCGCGGGAGGATCGCGTTGGTGCGGCCAAGCGGGCACGGACTGCGCATCCTGCCCATTAAAGGCGGATGTCCTTCCTGGGCTCCAGACGGGAAGCATCTGGCGATTTGCGGCGATGACGGTGAGATCGACCTGATCAATCGCGACGGAACCAAACGCAAGCGCCTCACCCGCAGTACTGGTACTGACCTACCTGGCCCGTGGTCGCCTGACGGAGCCCTGCTTTCTTTCTCTAGCGATCGGGCCGGAACCGGCGACGTCTACGTGATGAGAAGCGACGGCACTGCCGTGCGACGCTTGACGCATCTACTGGGTAACGAGGCGCCGAACGTATGGTTGAGAGGCGTCGGCCTTGTCTTTCCCCATTACGCAAAAGCAGCGCCGCTACTGCTACTTGGTCGATCGTAAACATAGAAACCGCTCTGGCCACACCACTCCCGCTCCCCGGGGTTGATTACGACCCGATCTCGTGGCTCGTCGAATGAGCTGCACGGTGCTTGCGCTGCTGGGGACTAGCGACGAAACGTGATGGCTCTATCACTCGCAGCGATCGAAAGGGTCGAGTCGCGCCCCTACGATGCAGAGGTGCCGCACGGCCTCGATCGACGCCCCTCATCAGGCGCCCCGTTCCTCTCGATTCTGGGTATCGGCCGCTGCTTGAGCCATACTCGGTTGCTGCCGCGGCGCAACGCCTTGGTCGCGGCGACCTTCTTCGCAGGTGCGTCCGCAGCGCTACTGTTGGCCTGTTCCGCAGACGCTGGCGATCGCACCTCGAGGCCGGCATCGGTGCTCGGAACCATCGTCTATTCGGCGGGCGACCGGATTTGGGTTCTCCGCCTAGACCGAGGGAGACCCAACGCTGTGGCCGAAGGCGATTCGCCAGCTTGGTCGCCAGACGGGCGAGTCATCGTTTTCGAAAGCGCACGGATCCCCGGCCACGGCAAGGACATCTATTTGATGGATGCGACCGGCGCGAACCAGCGTCAGGTGGTTACTCACCCGGGTGCCGGGGCTCCGCGTGACACTGGCAACGACTTCGACCCGGCGTGGGCCCCGAATGACGACATCATCGTGTTCACGAGCGATCGGAGCGGGAGCGCAGATCTCTGGCAGACCAACTCGGTTGGGCACGCAACGGATCAACTCACCTCCTCAGCTGCGAACGAGGGCTCCGCCGCCTGGTCACCTGACGGAACCAAGATCGCCTTCGTGAGCAACGCGACAGGCACCAGCCAGATCTACGTGATGAACGTAGACGGCGACGACACTCACCCGCTGACGCAAGACCCTGCGGGAGCAGCGAACCCGACGTGGTCACCGACCGGTGACCGACTTGCATTTGTCAGTTTCCGCGACGGGCATGCCCAAATCTACGAGATGTCATCGCAAGGACGTGATATTCGGCCCCTCACTCGGGACGCCGCGACCGATACGAAACCCGCTTGGTCACCGGATGGGAACCTCATCCTCTTCCTTAGCGATCGCGATTCCCCAGGCCGCCCAGCGCTCTTCACCATAGATCCATCAGGTGGCACCGCGACAGCGGTGCCCACCGCGGCCGCACAGGCGATCACGGGAGCGGCCTGGCGCCCAGCGGTGGATCTCACGGTGAAACTTCGGTCTGCTGTCGCAACCCAGCAAGCAATGACTCTTCGGCTAGAGGTGACAAATCTGATGGCAACGACTGCAACCGGAGTCAGCGTTGGAGGCCGAAGCATGACGGGAAGACGAAGCAACGTTTTTCTCGCGCGATCTCAATCGGCAAGGAGTTCGGCGGTCGCGACCACACGACAGTGCACCGGAGCCAAGAACTTCACTTGCACACTTCCGGATATACCGGCGAACCGCACTGTTCAGCTCACCCTAAGGATGAAGTTGAAATCCTGCGGCGTCGCAACGGCTGTTATCTCGGCTGACTCGCTCCAGCCGGACATCGACCTGACCAACAACTCCAGGCGCGCGCAGATTCGCCGTGTCTGCTAGTCGGGCCCCGTCTGAATTGAGGCGTGCCGCGGCATGACGTGGCACGGCCTGGCCGGCGATGCGATCGACCTGAATTTGCATGACCGGTAGGAGCCGGTCGGCAGACACCGCTCTGGCCACACCACTCCCGCTCCCCGGGGTTGATTACGACCCGATCTCGTGGCTCGTCGAATGAGCTGCACGGTGCTTGCGCTGCTGGGGACTAGCGACGAAACGTGATGGCTCTATCACTCGCAGCGATCGAAAGGGTCGAGTCGCGCCCCTACGATGCAGAGGTGCCGCACGGCCTCGATCGACGCCCCTCATCAGGCGCCCCGTTCCTCTCGATTCTGGGTATCGGCCGCTGCTTGAGCCATACTCGGTTGCTGCCGCGGCGCAACGCCTTGGTCGCGGCGACCTTCTTCGCAGGTGCGTCCGCAGCGCTACTGTTGGCCTGTTCCGCAGACGCTGGCGATCGCACCTCGAGGCCGGCATCGGTGCTCGGAACCATCGTCTATTCGGCGGGCGACCGGATTTGGGTTCTCCGCCTAGACCGAGGGAGACCCAACGCTGTGGCCGAAGGCGATTCGCCAGCTTGGTCGCCAGACGGGCGAGTCATCGTTTTCGAAAGCGCACGGATCCCCGGCCACGGCAAGGACATCTATTTGATGGATGCGACCGGCGCGAACCAGCGTCAGGTGGTTACTCACCCGGGTGCCGGGGCTCCGCGTGACACTGGCAACGACTTCGACCCGGCGTGGGCCCCGAATGACGACATCATCGTGTTCACGAGCGATCGGAGCGGGAGCGCAGATCTCTGGCAGACCAACTCGGTTGGGCACGCAACGGATCAACTCACCTCCTCAGCTGCGAACGAGGGCTCCGCCGCCTGGTCACCTGACGGAACCAAGATCGCCTTCGTGAGCAACGCGACAGGCACCAGCCAGATCTACGTGATGAACGTAGACGGCGACGACACTCACCCGCTGACGCAAGACCCTGCGGGAGCAGCGAACCCGACGTGGTCACCGACCGGTGAC
>JBDUAP010000049.1:0-11243 GCA_040004585.1 Sporichthyaceae bacterium | reverse complement strand
TCCTCTTCCCCTTCTACTACATGGCGATCGGCTCGTTGCAGGCCGTCGCCGACCCGTCGATCGGGGGGGCGTTCAACTTCTCGAACCTGTCGTTCGGCAACTACTCGCAGATCAACGAGCGGGTCAACCTCGGGCGCTCCCTCGTCAACTCCGGCATCTTCACGAGCGCGGTCATCATCTCCACCGTCTTCTTCGGAGTGCTCGCTGGATATGCGCTGGCCCGACTGCACTGGCGCGGGCAGGGCACGCTCTTCGCCCTCGTGCTGCTCGTGCAGGTCGTGCCGTTCCAGCTGCTCGTCATCCCGCTCTACGTCATGATCGTGCGGTCCTACGGGCTGGCAGACAACTACCTCGGGATGATCCTGCCGTTCGCGATCAACTCGACGGCGGTCTTCGTCTTCCGGCAGTTCTTCCTCCAGCTGCCCGAGGACCTTTTCTCGGCTGCCCGCATCGACGGCGCCGGCGAGCTGCGGATCCTCTGGTCGATCGCACTGCCGCTGGTGCGACCGGCCCTGCTCACTGCTGTTCTGCTCACCTTCATCGGGCCGTGGAACGAGTTCCTCTGGCCGTTCCTCATCACGAAGGACAACAGCAAGCAGCCGCTGGCCGTGTCGCTGGCGAATTACCTGGCCAACGTCGCCGGCCGGGCCAGCAACCCCTACGGAGCGATCCTCGCGGGAGCCGTCGTGCTTGCCGCGCCGGCGGTGGCGTTGTTCGTCGCCTTCCAGCGCCACTTCACCTCCTCCGAGCTCGGCTCCGGCGTGAAGGGCTGATCGTGCCCACCCAGACCACGACCGTCCCCTACACGTTGACCCGGCTCGGCGTCGTCATGTCGCCTCAGCCCGGCGACCCGCTGGAGGAGCTCGGCGTCCTCAACCCGGCCAGCGGGCGCACGCCGGACGGCACGCTGCACTTACTGCCCCGCCTGGTCGCCGCCGGCAACGTCTCGCGAGTCGGGCTCGCCGAGGTGCTGATCGAGAACGGCGTCCCGGTGGGCGTCGAGCGGAAGGGTGTGGTCCTCGCCCCGGACCAGGGCTGGGAACGTGGCGCGAACAACGCCGGCGTCGAAGACCCCCGCACGACCTGGGTCCCGTCGCTCGGGCTGCACCTCATGACGTACGTCGCGTTCGGCCCGCTCGGTCCGCGGCTCGCTCTCGCCGTGTCGGCCGACCTGCGCGAGTGGCGTCGGCTCGGCCCGGTGCAGTTCGGCTACCAGCCCGACTTGGACACCGACTTGTGCATGTTCCCGAACAAGGACGCGGTGTTCTTCCCCGAGCCCGTGGCGGACCCGCACGGCCGGCCGGCGTACGCGATGCTGCACCGGCCGATGTGGGATCTCGGATGGTTCCGTGAGGGCGAGACCGTGCACCTGCCGGCCGGGATCACTGACGATCGTCCGGGCATCTGGATCTCCTACGTCCTGGTCGACGAGGTCCGGACCGACGTCCGGGCTCTGGTCCGGCCGCGCGACCACCGGTGCGTTGCCCTCTGCGAGTACCCCTACGAACAGGTCAAGATCGGGGCCGGGCCGCCACCGCTCCTGGTCGACGAGGGCTGGCTGCTCATCCATCACGGCGTCACCGGCGAGAAGCCGGTCGGCTTCGACCCGACCACCCAGCGGCTGGAGTACGCCGCCGGAGCCATGCTGCTCGACCCGGAGGACCCGTCTCGGGTCATTGCGCGCACCAGCGAGCCGATCCTGGTCCCGGAGACCGACGACGAGCGGGCGGGCACTGTGCCGAACGTCGTCTTCCCCACCGCGGTGGAGGAGGTCGAGGGAGTCCGCTACGTCTTCTACGGCATGGCCGACTCCAAGATCGGCGTGGCGAGGCTGGACCGCACGTGACACCGACCCTTGGGCTAGGGATCGTCGGAGCCGGTCGCTTCGCCGGCTTCTTGGCCGCCGCGGTGGCCGACCTGCCGGGGCTGCAGCTACGGGCGGTCGCCGACCCCGACCGGCAACGCGCGGAGTCCCTCGCGGCCGGGTACGACGCCACCGCGAGCAGCGAATGGACGACGCTGCTCACCGACGACCGCGTCGACGTGCTCGCGGTCACGACCCCGCCGGACCGGCATGCGGAGGTGACCCAGGCGGCGCTGGCGGCGGGCCGGCATGTGCTGTGCGAGAAGCCGCTGGCCACCGATCTGGCGGCCGCACGGTCGGTCGCCGCGGCTGCCGAGGCGTCCGGCCGGGTCCTCGTCGTGGACCACGTGCTGCGGTACAACCCGCTGCTGCAGGCGCTGGTGCGGCTGCAGGACGAGCTGCTCGGCCCGGTGCAGCGGTTCAGCTTCGAGAACGACGCCAGTGACGAGGACCTGCCGGCGGGGCACTGGTTCTGGGACGCAGACGCGAGCGGCGGCATCTTCCTCGAGCACGGCGTTCACTTCTTCGACGCAGCGCACTGGTTGCTCGGCAGCACACCGGAGCTCGTTGCGGCCGTCTCTGCAGACCGCGCCGACGGCACCACCGACCTGGTCAGCGCCACTGCGCTGCACTCAGGCGGTGCCCTGGCGACCCACACCCACGGGTTCACCCACGCAGACCGGTGTGAGCGCCAGACGCTGCGACTCGACCACGGCTCCGCCGAGGTCCGGGTCGAGGGCTGGATCCCCCTCCGGGCCCGCGTCGAGGCCTGGACCGACGACGTGGGCGCCGAGATGGCGTACAGCCTGCCGTCCCGGGCGGACGAGCTGATGCACGTGCCGGGTCACCGCCTCGGACCGGGCAGCGGGGTGACAGCCGTCGTGCACCGCGAAGCCGGGCCGGCCCGCGCGCGGGGCCGTGGGCGGGACCTGGACCTGCCGCACCGGGTCGTCCTCGAGCTGGTGCTCGGCGATGACGGCTCGAAGCAACGCGTCTACGCCGAGTCGGTCCGTGCCGCGGCGGCGGACCTGCTCAGCGCGGCCGCCGGCGGTCCGCCGCCGCGCTCGGGACCTGCGCAGGCACTGGCCGCCGTAGCCGTCGCGGACGCCGCCCGCCGGTCCGCTGCCGAGGGTCGGCACGTCCGACTTGACCAGATCATCACCCTCGACCAATCAGACGATGTGAGGACCGCATGACCGAGAACAGCCAGCAGAACGCGCCCACCGAGAGCACGGCGCCGCGACCCGTCCAGCGGGTCGACAAGCCCTGGGGCCACGAGGAGATCTTCGCCGTGGTCGAGGGCGGGTACGTCGGCAAGCTGCTGACCGTGCGGGCGGGGGAGTCGCTGTCGTTGCAGTACCACGAGGAGAAGGACGAGACGATCGCGCTGGTCTCCGGCCGCGCCGAGCTCGACCTGGGCACCGCGGCCGACGCCCTAAGCGCCGTGCCGTTGCAGGTCGGTACGTCGGTGCACGTGCCGCCGGGTCTGCTGCACCGACTACGAGCGTTGGACGACTCGGTGTTCGTCGAGGCATCGACCGCGGCTCCCGGCTGGCGCGAGGACGTCGTCCGGCTCGAGGACCGCTACGGCCGCGACGGGACGAGTGCACCGTGACCCGCGCCCCGCGCCGCACCGTCGGCGCCCTCGTGATCGCCCTGGTCTGCTCCGTGCTGGTGGTCGGGCAGGCCACGTCGCCGGCGTCCGCCGCCGTACCTCTCACGAACTTCGCCCACCTGAACTTCCTCGGCACCACCGTCACGCCGCCGACCCAGGCGAACCACACGACCTACCAGCCGGACCGGCCGCTGGGCGTCCTGTGGACCTACGCCGACCGGCGTGACGACGGGCACTACGAGCTGATCGGCGGCGGCACCCGCGACCCCCAGACCAACACCTGGTCGCAGGGCGCTTTCAACGCCGACGACGTCACTCGCGCGGCGGTCGTCTACCTGCGGCACTGGCAGCAGACCGGCGACCCGACCAGCAGGAACAAGGCCTTCGACCTGCTCCGCGCGGTCGCCTACTTCCAGACCTCCACCGGGCCTAACGCCGGCAACGTCGTGCTCTGGATGCAGCCGGACGGCACCCTGAACCCGAGCCCGCTGGTCAAGGAGCTGCCCGACCCGTCGGACAGCGCCGAGTCCTACTGGCTGGCCCGAACGGTCTGGGCGCTCGGCGAGGGGTACGCGGCCTTCCGTGGCTCGGACCCCGCCTTCGCTGGCTTCCTCGAGGACCGGCTGGACCTCAGCGTCTCGGCCCTGCAGCGCCAGACCCTGGCGCGCTACGGGCAGTTCCGGAACATCGACGGCGAGCAGACGCCCGCCTGGCTCGTGGTCGACGGCGGCGACGCGACTGCTGAGGCAGTGCTTGGTCTCTCGGCGTACGTGCGGACCGGCTCGGCCACATCCGAGGCGCGGGACGCGCTGGTGAAGCTGGCGGCCGGCGTGGCAGCCCTGGGTGGCGGCGACGCGCGCAGCTGGCCGTTCGGTGCGGTGCGGCCCTGGGCACTGTCGCGCTCGATCTGGCACGGCTGGGGCTCGCAGATGCCGGCAGCGCTCGCCCGTTCCTCGGTGGCCCTGGGCGACTCGTCGCTGGCGGTGGTCGCCACCCGGGACTCCGCGGTCTTCGACCCGTGGATGCTGACCTCCGGCGGTCCGGACAACGGCCGTCTGCCGACCCGGATCGACGGCTCGCAGATCACTTACGGCGTCGATTCCCGGCTGCAGTCGTTGCTCGCCACCGCGGACGTCACCCGCTCGGCCGGGCTCCGTCGGCTGGCCGGCGTGATGGCGGCCTGGTACTTCGGGGCGAACGCGTCGGGTCGGCCCGCCTACGACCCGGCGACCGGCCGGTCCGTGGACGGCATCCAGGCCAACGGCGACGTGAACCACAACGCAGGGGCCGAGTCGACAATCCATGGCCTCCTGTCGATGCTCGCCCTGGACGCGAACCCGGACGTCGCCGAGCTCGCTCGGACCGCGGGCGTGCAGGAACGGGTCGGCAACCGGACGGTCCAGGTCGAAGGCGCGCAGCTGGCCGGCGGCGCGCACGTAGTCAAACCGCAGGGCGGCGGGTGGACAGAGGAGTCGTACTACGAAGGTGACGCCTACGCCGCGCTGCCGGCGGGTGGTTCCGCGCGGGTAACCGTCGGGAAGGGCGAGAAGCGGCTGGTGATCGCCGTCGTGGACCTGCAGCCCGGCAGCACCGCGGTCACGACGTTCCGCGCCGGAGACACCGTGCTCGGGACCGTGCGCTCCGGAGACATCGGTCCGCAGGGTGACTCACCCGCTCCCGGGGCGCTGCTGCCGGTGACCCTCCCCGTCACCCTGCCGCCCGGCCAGCGCGTGGTGACGGCCACGACAACGGCCACCGGCGGGGACGAGGCCCGGCTGGACGCGCTGATGGTCGAGCCGCTGGTGTCCCGGCTGGTCCTCGGCGGCGACGGCCACGGGACCGCCCTGTTGCGCAGCGCGGCCACTACCGACCAGCACAGGAAGGTCTCGGTGCCGGGCAGCGGTCCGGCCCGGATCGAGATCTACGACGGCCGCGGCCGCCTGGTGCGGGCCTCGACGAGCAAGGCGTCGGGCGATGTCCCGGTCTCCGTAGTGGCAGGAGGCTTCACCATCGTCCGTCGGTGATGATGGGGCGGTGCCGCCCGGGCTCGGGCGCTCACTGCCCGAGGAGGAGCAGGAACAAGCCGAGGGACCGGTGACCCGGGCCGCGGATATCCTCGCCGCACCCGTCCCTGCTGGTCCGCAAGGAGAGCCCGTGCTGCTGAGGATGTCGAAGCTGTTCCTGCGCACCCTGCGTGAGGATCCGGCCGACGCCGAGGTGCCGAGCCACCGGCTTCTCGTGCGGGCGGGCTACATCCGGCGGGCCGCCCCGGGGGGCTACACCTGGCTGCCGCTGGGCTGGCGGGTCTATCGCAACGTCGAGCGCATCGTCCGCGAGGAGATGGACGCGATGGGCGCGCAGGAGGTGCACTTCCCGGCGCTGCTGCCCAAGGAGCCCTACGACAAGAGCAACCGTTGGACCGAGTACGGCGACGATGTGTTCCGGGTCAAGGACCGCAAGGGCGGCGACTACATGCTCGGTCCGACCCATGAGGAGTTCTTCACGCTCCTGGTGAAGGACCTGTACTCGTCGTACAAGGACCTGCCGCTGTGGCTCTACCAGATCCAGACGAAGTTCCGCGACGAGCAGCGGCCACGCGCCGGCCTGTTGCGCGGCCGCGAGTTCGTCATGAAGGACTCCTACTCCTTCGACATCGACGACGCGGGGCTGGAGGCGTCCTACAACGCCCATCGCGGCGCTTACATCAAGACCTTCGACCGTCTCGGCTTGGACTACGTCATCGTCTCGGCGATGTCGGGCTCCATGGGCGGTTCCCGCAGCGAGGAGTTCCTGACACCCGCCGAGAACGGCGAGGACACCTTCGTGCGGTGCACGTTGTGCGATTACGCGGCCAACACCGAGGCCGTGCGCGTGCCGGCTCCACCCGCGCAGTCGTCCGACGGGGTGCCGGCCGCCCACGTCGAGGACACACCAGACACCCCGACCATCGAGACCTTGGTGGCACTGGCCAACGAGCGCGCGGACCTGCGCCGCGACGACCGCGACTGGACCGCTGCCGACACGTTGAAGAACGTTGTCGTCAAGCTCCGCCACCCAGGCGGCAAGCCCGAGCTGCTCGCCATCGGGCTGCCCGGTGACCGCGACGTGGACATGAAGCGCCTGGAGGCACAGGTGCACCCGTCGGTCGTGGAGCCGTTCACCGAGGCCGACTTCGACGAGAACCCTGGCCTGGTGCGCGGCTACATCGGTCCGGCCGCGCTGGGCACCGACCGCTCCGCCGGAGTGCGCTACCTGCTCGACCCGCGCGTGGTCGAGGGCACCCGGTGGATCACCGGAGCGAACGAGCCGGGCCGGCACGTCTTCGACCTGGTGGTGGGACGCGACTTCACCGGTGACGGGACGATTGAGGCGGCGGACGTGCGCGCCGGCGACCCCTGTCCCAACTGCCACGAGGGCGTCCTGGAGATGGCGCGCGGCATCGAGATGGGCCATATCTTCCAGCTCGGCCGCAAGTTCGCGGAGGCACTGGACCTCAAGGTCCTGGACGAGAACGGCAAGCAGGTCGTCGTCACCATGGGCTCCTACGGGATCGGCGTCTCGCGCGCGGTTGCCGCCATCGCCGAATCGACTCATGACGATCTCGGTTTGTCCTGGCCGCGGGCGGTCGCGCCTGCCGACGTGCACGTCGTCGCGACCGGCAAGGAGGACGCGGTGTTCGCTGCTGCCGAGAAACTTGCGGAGGACCTCGCGACTGTGGGCCTCACGGTGCTCTTCGACGACCGGCGCGGGATCTCGCCCGGGGTCAAGTTCAAGGACGCCGAGCTGCTCGGCATGCCGACGATCGCCGTCGTCGGCAGGAGTCTTGCGGATGGCGTGATCGAGGTCCGCGACCGGCGTACCGGCGACCGCGAGGACGTTGCCGTCGCCGAGGCTGCTGCGCGCATCGCGGCCATCGCTCGACCGTGACGGCGGTCGAGGCGGTCATCTTCGACTGGGGCGGCACCCTCACGCCGTGGCACCCGATCGACCTGCACGAGCAGTGGGCCGCCTACACCCGGGTCTACGACCCCGCCCGCACCGACGAGCTCGCCGGTCGCCTGGTCGAGGCCGAGACCGACGCCTGGAGCGCGGCTCGGGATCACCAGCGGTCGGGCACGATGGACGAGCTGCTGCGCTCGGCGGGCATAGACCCTGGCGCCGAACGTCATGAGCAGGCGCTGGCGGCCTACCAGGAGTTCTGGACTCCGCACACGCTGATCGACCCCGGCGCGCCGCCGCTACTGCGCGCGCTGCGGGAGCGCGGCATCAAGGTGGGCGTCCTGTCGAACACCCTGTGGCCCCGCGCGTACCACGAGGAGGTGTTCCGCCGCGACGGTGTGCTCGACCTCATCGACGGTGCCGTCTACTCCTCGGAGATCGCGTGGACCAAGCCGCACCCCGAGGCGTTTCGCGCGGCGATGGTCGCCGTCGGCGTCGCCGAGCAGGACCGAGTGGTGTTCGTGGGTGACCGGCCCTACGACGACGTGCACGGCGCGAAGGAGGTCGGCATGCGGGCCGTCCTCGTCCCGCACAGCGACATTCCGCATGACCAGCGCGGCCACGTCGAGGGCGACCCGGACGCGGTGGTGCAGCGCCTCGGTGACCTGCTGGGGATCATCGACGCCTGGAACGCCGGGGACTGAGGGGGTGCCGGAGCTCAGCGATGTCCTCCTGCTCTGCCTGGCTGCGGGGTTCGCCGGCTGGATCGATGCGATCTCGGGGGGCGGTGGCCTCGTGCAGTTGCCGGCATTGCTCGTGCTTCTGCCGGGTGCCGCGCCGATCCAGGTGCTCGCGACGAACAAGCTGGCCAGCATCTGCGGTACGTCGGTCTCGGCAGCGACCTACTACCGCAAGGTTGGGCCGGACCTTCGCACCGCCTTGCCGATGGCGGGGATTGCGCTGGTCGGCTCGGCGATTGGCGCGCTGAGCGTCTCGCTCATCCCAAGCGAGGTGTTCCGCCCGCTGGTGCTCGTGTTGCTCGTCGGGGTGGCCGCCTACACAGTGTTCCGGCCCGGTCTCGGTGACGTCCAGGCGCTGCGGTGGGACGGCCGCCAGCACTACGTTGCAGCAGGCCTCGGCGGCCTCGGTCTCGGTTTCTACGACGGCATCTTCGGGCCGGGCACCGGCAGCTTCCTGGTCTTCCTTCTTGTCGGCATGCTCGGCTACTCGTTCCTGCAGGCCTCGGCCAAGGCCCGCATCGTCAACCTGGGGACCAACCTCGGCGCGCTTCTCGTCTTCGTCCCGCAGGGCGCGCCGATGTGGCGGCTCGGCCTGGCCATGGGTGCGTGCAACATGGCCGGTGCCTGGCTGGGCGCTCATGCCGCGATCCGGCGGGGGAGCGCGTTCGTTCGGGTCGTGTTCCTCACCGTGGTGGCCGCGTTGATCCTCAAGCTCGGGTACGACGTGCTGACTGGCTGACCAGCCGCGCTGAGCTGCCCTACCAGCGGCGACGGCAGTCAGCGCGCCTGCTCGCTGAGGCCGGGGAAGGGCACGCTGCCTCCCCGCCAGGTCGCCGCCCGCACCGCGACGTCCTGCAGCACCTGCGCGGCCAGCTCCCTGAGTTGGCCGCGCAGGTCGGCGACGGCGTCGACCCACACGGCGGCCAGCCGCTCCTCCAGCTCGGTCGCGAGCAGGGTCGCATCGGCCGCGGTCGCCACGGGACGCGGCAGCCGGTAGGCCGCGGACGCGGCGACGGGGGTGGCCCGCTGCTCGACGACGAGCTGTTGCAGCTGGTCGCGGCGGGCCCGGTGCACGTCGTAAGCGGTCTGCGCCCGGGTGAATGCGCGGCCGCGCAGGTGCGCTCCGACGACGCCGTAGCCGTAGATCGCCGCGTGCTCGCCCGCGAGCGCGGACTGCAGGGCCTGTACGACGGTCGCGGGAGGCCGCGCGTTCGGGTCGGGGCTGGCCATCAGGACCCGGCTCGCAACAACGTTGCGTGCGTCGCCTCACTTGCGCCGATTGCGGCAAGCAGCCGGGCCAATGCCGCCGAAGCCGACGCCAGCTGGGTCACCCGGAGGCTGGCCTCGTGTCTCTCGGCACGAACCAGGGCGGTAAGGACCGCGGCGGCGGTGGCCGGCACCGTGATGGAAGGCGAGGGCGTCGCGCTCGGTGATGGGGATGCTGATGGCGTCGGACCGGTCGCCGGTGGCTCGAGCGCCGACAGGTGGGCCGCGGTCTCGGCAGCCAGCGGCGCCAGCTCAGCCCGCAGGTCGGGGTGGGCGCGGCTCACCGCGTCGTACAACGCGACCAGCCCGCGCACACCGGCCGCTGCCAGCGACCGGATCGGCAGGTCGGGGTCGGGCTTCGGCGGCTCGGGTTCGGTGCCGGTCGAGCAGGCGGCCACGGCGAGCAGGCCTGCGCCGACCAGGACGGCACGGCGCGACGGGCCGGCCTGGTCCATGGGGTGCGGTCCTTCCGTGCTCGTCTGGGGAGCGGCCATGATCCCATCACGTTGCTGTCGCGCTAGGGTCTGTGCCGCGGGGACAACAGAAGATGGAGGTGGTGCGAGGTGGGTGCTCCCTCGAACCGTGAGGATCTCCTGCGGCTGCTGACCCCCGTCGTCGCCGAGCGCGGCATGGACCTCGAGGACGTTCAGGTCACCCCCGCCGGCAAGCGCCGGCTGCTGCGCGTTGTGGTCGACCAGGACGGCGGCGTGGGCCTGGACTCGGTCGCCACCGTCAGCACGGCGGTGGCCGCCGCACTCGACGACAGTGACGCCATGGGCGGTTCCGCGTACGTCCTCGAGGTGACCTCACCGGGTGTCGACCGCCCCCTCACGCAGCCGCGCCACTGGCGCCGCGCGCGATCGCGCCTGGTCGAGGCAACGCTCGCCGAGGAAGGCACAGTGACCGGCCGGGTGGTCGACGCGGTGGACGACGGTGTGCTGCTCGATGTCGACGGTGAGCAGCGGCTGATCGCGTGGCCGCAACTGACGGCCGGCCGGGTGCAGGTCGAGTTCAACCGTCCTCGTGACGCGGCGGAGGAGGGCTGACATGGACATCGACATGAGCGCGCTGCGTGCACTGGAGCGCGAGAAGGAGATCTCCTTCGCCACGCTCGTCGAGGCCATCGAGCAGGCGCTGCTCATCGCCTACCAGCGGACCGAGGGCCACCAGCCGACCGCCCGCGTCGAGCTCGAGCGCAAGAGCGGTCACGTCACGGTGTGGGCGGCGGAGACCGACGAAGAGGGCACGGTGCTCCGCGAGTTCGACGACACTCCGACCGGGTTCGGGCGGATCGCGGCCACCACGGCCAAGCAGGTCATCCTTCAGCGGCTGCGCGACGCCGAGGACGAGCAGACGTTCGGCGAGTTCGCTGGCCGCGAGGGCGACATCGTCTCCGGCGTGATCCAGCAGGGGAAGGATCCCCGCAACGTCTTCGTCGACCTCGGCAAGATCGAGGCGGTGCTTCCGCCGCCCGAGCAGGTGCCGGGGGAGAACTACGAGCACGGCACCCGGTTGCGCTGCTACGTCGTGCAGGTGCGCAAGGGCATGCGTGGTCCGTCGATCATGCTCTCGCGCACGCATCCCAACCTGGTGCGCAAGCTGTTCGCGCTCGAGGTGCCCGAGATCGCCGACGGCACCGTCGAGATCGCCGCAATCGCCCGCGAGGCCGGTCACCGCACCAAGATCGCGGTGAAGTCCAACCGGCCCGGTGTCAACGCGAAGGGCGCCTGCATCGGGCCGATGGGGTCGCGGGCGCGGGCCGTGATGGCCGAGCTGCACGGCGAGAAGATCGACATCGTCGACTGGTCGGAGGACCCGG
>JBDUAP010000048.1:0-11244 GCA_040004585.1 Sporichthyaceae bacterium | reverse complement strand
GCATGAGCCCGACCTTCCAGTCCCTGCGCAACCGCAACTACCGCTACTACGCCGCGGGCGGCGTCGTCTCGAACACCGGCACCTGGATGCAACGTGTCGCCCAGGACTGGCTGGTCCTGCAGCTGTCCGGGCAGAGCGGGGTCGCGCTCGGCATCACCACCGGGCTGCAGTTCCTGCCGATGCTGGTGCTGGCTCCCTTCGCCGGGACGCTGGCCGACCGCTACTCCAAGCGGAAGGTGCTGATCGCCACCCAGGCCTTCATGGCCACCGTCGGGCTGGCGCTCGGCCTGCTCGACGTCACCGGCGTCGTCCAGGTCTGGCACGTCTACGTCCTGGCCCTGCTGCTGGGCGTCGGCGCCGCCGGCGACGCACCGGCCCGCCAGTCCTTCGTCATCGAGATGGTCGGTCGGGAGGACCTGTCCAACGCCGTCGGGCTCAACAGCGCGTCGTTCAACCTCGGCCGGGTGATCGGCCCGGCCCTGGCCGGCTTGCTGATCGTGCTCTTCGGAACCGGCCCGGTATTCCTTATCAATGCGGCGTCCTACATCGCCGTGATCCTCGCGTTGCGCGCGATGCGGGTCGCGGACCTGCAGTCCGCGCCACGGATGGCGCGCGGTAAGGGGCAGGTGCGTGAAGGCATCCGATACGTCCGGGGTCGGCCCGACCTCATGCTCGTCATGGTGATCGTCTTCTTCGTCGGGACGTTCGGGCTGAACTTCCAGATGACTTCTGCCCTGATGGCGACCGAGGTCTTCCACAAGGGCGCCGGTGAGTACGGCCTGCTCGGCTCGGTGCTTGCCATCGGCTCGCTGTCCGGCGCACTGCTGGCAGCCCGTCGGGGTCGACCGAGACTCCGGCTTGTCGTGCTGTCCGCCGTCGCGTTCGGCCTGGTCGAGATCGTGGCCGGGTTTGTGCCGACGTACATCTCGTTCATCGCTTTGCTCATCCCCATCGGGCTGTGCCAGATCACGTTGCTCAACGCTGCGAACGCCACGGTGCAACTCGGTGTCGACCCGATCATGCGCGGCCGGGTGATGGCCCTCTACATGGCGGTGCTGATGGGCGGCACGCCGTTCGGGGCACCGCTGGTCGGCTTCGTCGCCGAGACGTTCGGTCCCCGGTGGAGCCTGATTGCCGGCGGACTGATCTCCGCCGGGGCCGCGATCATCGCGGCCGCGCTGCTCGCCCGCCGCGAGGGCCTGCAGGTGCGCGGCGAGCTGATCCACCTGCCGCGGCACCGGGTCCGCGCCGACGACCTCGCCGCCCGGGCCCACCAGGCCTGAGCGCTCCACCCTGGCGGCCCGCGGCCCCGACGGCCAGGATGGGCCCATGAAGCCCGACGCCTACCTCGAGCACCTGCGCGCCGACGCCGACCGGATGGCCGACCTGGCGGGTCGCGACCTGGACGCTGCGGTGCCGCCGTGTCCGGGCTGGGACGTCCGCGAGGTGATGACGCACACCGGCGCGGTCTACTCGCACAAGGTCGCTTGCATGCGCAAGGGCGCTCGACCCGAGGACGACGACTGGCAGCGCGAGCCGGCCGACGGCGAGGACGTCGTTGCGTGGTTCCGTACCCGGCTCGAGGAGATCGTCACTGAGCTGGAGGAGCGCGGCCCGGAGGCGCCGGCCTTCACGTGGTACGACCCGCAGCAGAACGTCGAGTTCTGGTATCGCCGGATGGCGCAGGAAACCGTCATTCACCGGGTCGACGTGGAGAGCGCGTTCGACCAGGTGACCCACGTCGACGACGAGCTGGCCGTCGATGGCATCGACGAGGTGCTCGACTGGTTCCTTGCTTACCAGGCCGAGGATGTCGGCCCCGACGGCCCCGGCAGCGGCACCGTCGCCGTTCGTACCGGCGACCACATCTGGCGGGTTCACTTGCTCCCCGACGACGTCCAGTTGTCAAGAGAGCCGGGGGCATGGGACGCGGTGGTCAGCGGCGAGCCGTCCGAGCTGCTCCTCTGGCTGTGGGGTCGCCGACCCGACTCCGCGGTGAGTCGCGAGGGCGACGAGCAACTGCTGGCCGGACTGCGCGAGCGGTTGCGCATCGTCACCCAGTGAAGCCGCGCCATTGGTCCGCCAGGACGGGCGGATGACGTCGTACGACGTGGTCGTCGTCGGGCTGGGTGGGTTCGGCAGCGCCGCCGCGGCGCATCTCGCCGCCCGCGGTCAGCGCGTGCTCGGACTGGACCAGTACCCGGCCGCGCACGCGCACGGGGCCAGCCATGGCGAGACCCGCATCGTGCGGCAGGCCTACTTCGAGGGCACCGGCTACGTCCCGCTTCTGCGCCGCGCGTACGAGCTGTGGGACGACCTGGCGGCAGGTGGGGAACCGCTGGTGACCAGGACCGGCGGGGTGTTCCTCGGCCGGCCGGGCACCCGCGTTTTCGACGGCAGCCTCGCGTCGGCGCAGCAGTGGTCGCTGGACCACGAGGTGCTCGACCCAGCGGAGGTCACGCGGCGCTTCCCGGCGATGCGCCCGCCCGACGGCACGGCAGCCCTCTTCGAGCCCGCGGCTGGTTTCGTCTCGCCGGAGCGCGCGGTCCTGGCCCACCTCGCCGCCGCTGCGCGGCACGGTGCCGAGCTGCGGCACGACGAGGCGGTGCTGTCGTGGTCCGCGACCACCGCCGGGGTGCAGGTGCGAACCGGACGGGGGACTCACGACGCCGGCAATCTGGTGCTCGCGCCGGGTCGGTGGGCACCGGAGCTGTTGGCCGAGCTCGCTCTGCCGCTGCGCGTCGAGCGCCGCGTCATGCATTGGTTCGACCCACCAGGCGGCGTCGACGACTTCCGGCCCGGACGCTTCCCGGTGTGGATCTGGGACTGCGACGACGGGAACGCGCCCTACGGCGTGCCGGCCTTCGGCTCGGCCGGTGGCGGGGTCAAGACGTCCGTGCACTACTCGCGGGACCGGCCGGCCCAGGACTGGACGCCGGCCGAGATCGCGGCCCTGCTGTCGCCCCTCCTGCCCGGGCTCGGGGACCGCCATCTGCGCGCTGTCGACTGCTCCTACACCCTCACGCCGGACGAGAACTTCGTCGTGGGACGCCACCCCGGCCACGACAACGTGCTGCTCGCCTGCGGGTTCTCGGGGCACGGTTTCAAGTTCACCCCCGTCCTTGGGGAGGTGCTGGCCCAGCTCGTCGTTGACGGCTCGACGCCCTACTCGCTGGAGCTGTTCGACCCAATGCGGTTCAGGTGAGGCTGTTCGTCGCGCTGACGCCGCCGACCGACGTGCTGGCTGATGTCGACGCGGCACTCGGGCCGGCCCGTGACCTGCAGCGCGACCTCCACTGGATCCCGGTCGAGCGCTGGCACCTGACCATCGCGTTCTACGGCGAGGTGCCGGACGAGTCGCTCCCCGGCGTCAGCGACATGGTCGAGCGGAAGCTGTCTCGCCGCCCAGAGCCCGGGCCGATGGAACTGTCCTTCGCCGGAGCTGGTCAGTTCGCTCGCCGCGCGCTGTGGATCGGCGTCGATGGCGACGTGGACCGGTTGCGGGCCGTGGCCAGGTCGGTCAGCACCGACCGGCGGCCTTACCGGCCGCACCTGACGGTCGCCCGGCTACGTGGCGGCCAGGACGCATCGCTGGCGGCCGAGGCGTTGTCGTCGTACGTCGGTCCGCGCTGGCGCGCAGACACGGTGCGCCTGGTGCGGTCGTTCCTGGGACCGAAGCCGAGGTACGAGACCGTCGGCAGCTGGCCGGTCACCGGCCCGGTGCCGGACAGCTAGGGTCTCGGCCGTGGACCCCCGAACGCGGCGCATCGTCGTGCTCGTCGCGCTGGTCGCGCTGGTGCTCGTCGTGGTCCTCAGCGCCGTCGCCTGAACCGGACGCGACGACACACCGGGCCGGGTCCCGGGACGATGTTTCAGTTGGATCTACGGTGAGAACGATCACACCACTGCTCACTTTCAGGAGTTCGCCGTGGACCGTCTCGCCGTGTTGAGGTTGCTGTCTGGTCGTTCCGTCATCTCCAAGCGCCAAGAGGCGAACAACCTGGCCCGCATCTGGTCGCGGCCCCGTCCGCTCGGCCGCCACGCCCGCCCCGCCTGACGCTCGCTACCAGGCGTAGGCCTCGGGCGCCGTGCCACCCGGGCCGGGGAAGATCTCGTCCAGCTGGGCCAGCACGTCCTTGGTCAGCCGGATCTTCAGGGCCCGCATCGACCCGTCGAGCTGCTCCATCGTCCGCGGACCGATGATCGGCGCGGTCACGGCCGGCTGCGCGAGCAACCAGGCGATCCCCACGTCGGCGGGGTTCTCGCCGAGCTCGTCGCAGAGGTCCTCGTAAGCCTTGATCGCCTTGCGGTGCGTCTTCAGGGTGTCCTTCGCGCGGCCGGTCAGCCGGCGTTTGCCCTGCTCCGTCTTGCGAATAATCCCGCCGAGCAGGCCGCCCTGCAGCGGCGACCACGGGATCACGCCGAGCCCGTAATCGAGACACGCCGGCAGCACTTCAAGCTCGACGTCGCGCACGAGCAGGTTGTAGATGGACTGCTCGCTGACCAGGCCGGTGGAGTGCCGCCGCCGTGCCGCCTCCATGCCCTTCGCGATGTGCCACCCGGCGTGGTTGGACGAGCCGATGTAGAGCACCTTCCCTTGCTGGCGGAGGATGTCGAAGGCCTCCCAGATCTCGTCCCACGGGGTGTCCCGGTCGACGTGGTGCATCTGGTAGAGGTCGAGGTAGTCGGTCTGCAGCCGTCGCAGCGACGCCTCGCAGGCGAGGCGGATGTTGCGGGCCGACAGGAACGTGTCGTTCGGCCAGTCGCTCATCGAGCCGTAGAGCTTGGTCGCGATGACGGTCTTCTCGCGGCGGCCACCTCCCTGCGCTAACCACCGGCCCACGATCTGCTCGGTGACCCCCTCGCCCTTCTTCCAGCCGTAGACGTTGGCGGTGTCGAAGAAGTTGATGCCGAGCTCGAGGGCCCGGTCCATGATCGCGTGCGAGTCCTCCTCGGAGGTCTCCGGTCCGAAGTTCATGGTGCCCAGGCAGAGCCTGCTGACAGACAGGCCGCTGCGGCCCAGGTGGGTGTAGTCCATCCCCTGAGCCTGCCCCATGAACCGGTGCGCCCAACATCTAGGCTCCTCCGGTGACAAGGTCGGCAGGCGACACGACGTACGACGTGCACCGGACGGTCTGGGCGACCCGCTTCGTTTTCGCTGCGAACGGCGGTCTGTTCGCCAGCTGGGTGTCGCGCATCCCGGCGATCCGCGACGAGCTCGGTGCCAGCGAGCGCGGCCTCGGGTTCGCCCTGCTCTTCACGGCCGTCGGGTCGCTCGTGGCGATGCCCCTGTCCGGGCGGCTGATCTCGGCTGTCGGCACCCGCAGGGTGATGGCCGCGTGCATCGTCGTCTGCTGCCTGTCCTACCCGGCGTTGGGGCTCGCGCCCGACCTGGTGGTGCTCTCGGCCGTGCTCTTCGTGGTCGGCGCCGGGGTCGGTGTCTGGGACGTCGCCATGAACGTCGCGGCGCACGCCGTGGAGGTGCGAGCGGGTCGCACGCTGATGCCCGGCTTTCACGCCGGCTGGAGCATCGGGACCGTAGCCGGCGCTGGCATCGGCGCCATCGCGGCGAAGGCCGGGCTCGACCCGGCGGCGCAATTCGCCTTCTGCAGCGCTGTGATCGGGCTGGCCTCCGTCGGCTTTGTCTGGTGGATGCCCGACCGGGAGGCGGACCACGGGGACACCGACGCGGTCGGTGAGCGGCACGTGCCGGCCGATCGGGCGCTGGTCCGCGACCTGCGGCTGATCGGCCTCGGCGTCATGACGTTCTGCGCGGCCTGGGCCGAGGGCTCGGCCAACGACTGGCTGGCGCTGATGCTCACGGACGACCGGGCTGCGTCCGCCGCCCTCGCCGCCCTCGGCTTCGCGGTGTTCGCCGCCGCGATGACCCTCGGCCGGGTCGCCGGGAACGGCGTCGTCGACTTCCTCGGTCGGGTCCGGACGCTGCGTATCGGCGCTGTGGTGTCGGCGGCTGGTGTCGCCCTGCTGCTCACCGTCCCCGTTCTCGCGGTGTCGTACGTCGGTGCGCTGATGTGGGGGCTCGGGATCGCGGTGGCCTTCCCGCTCGCGATGAGCTCTGCCGGGGAGACACCTGGCCGCGGCCCGGCGGCGATCGCCATGGTCGCGACCATCGCCTACGCCGGCTTTCTCGTCGGCCCGCCGATGGTCGGGACGGTCGCGCACGAGGTGGGTCTGGACCGGGCGCTCTGGGTGGTGGTGGCACTGGCGGCCGGGATCTTCGCGCTGGCCGGGACCGCCCGCAACCCAAGGACCACGTCGGGCGAGAAAGCCGTGCAAGGCTGAGTGCATGCCCGACGACCTCGGCGACGCCCTCGCGGCGCTGCGCCCGCTGCTGCTGGACGAGAAGGCACTCGTCCGGGCCGTGGCGGCTGGGCGCCGGCGGACTGCCCGGCCCCAGTGGGAGCGGGTGGAACTGCGCCCGGTCGACCTGAAGGCGGGTCGCCGGCTGCAGATCGTGACCTCCGGCGTCGGGGCTCCGGTCACCCGAAACGAGGTCTACGGACCTGCCGCCGAGCAAACGGTGGATGACCTGCTCGCTGACGCCTTCGGCAACTGGCACGTCCAGACGACCACCGAGACCGTTCAGCTGCGGGTCACCAAGAAGGGCAAGGCGCAACTGCATCGAGCGCCGAACATCGACTCCCAGCACACCGGTCACGACCGCGAGAAGCCACATCTCATCGATCCCGGCGATCCGCTGTTCACGGTCCTCGGGGCTGGTGCCAGCAAGCGCCGCCAGGTCGACGCGTTCCTGCACGTGCTGGCCGGAGCGGTGGACGACGCGGACCTGCCGACCGACCGACCCCTGCGCGTGGTGGACCTCGGGTGTGGCAACGCCTACCTGACCTTCGCCGCCTACCGCTACCTGAGTGAGCGAGGAGAGGTCGACCTCGTCGGGATCGACCTGCGCGAGGAGGCACGGGCGCGCAACACCGCCATCGCGGCGGACCTCGGGTGGTCCGACCATGTGCACTTCGAGGCGGCAGCCATCGGGACCACCTCCGAACCCCCTTATGTCCGAGACGAGCCGCGGCGGTACCCGCACGGTTCTTCGGACACAACGGAGCGGGAGGGAGTGGTGGACGTCGTACTCGCATTGCATGCCTGTGACACCGCGACCGACGACGCGCTCGCGCAGGCCGTCCGGTGGGAGGCGCCCCTCGTGTTGGCCGCGCCGTGTTGCCACCACGACCTGCAGCGCCAGCTCAAGGGCGCAGCGACACCCGAGCCCTATGGCCTTCTGACGCGGCACCCGATCCTGCGCGAGCGCTTCGGTGACGCGCTCACCGACGCGTTTCGTGCCTCCCTGCTCCGGCGGGTGGGATACCGCGCCGACGTCATCCAGTTCGTGGACGCGGAGTACACGCCGCGCAACACGATGATCAGGGCGGTACGCCGAGCAGCGTCGCCCGACAGTGATGCGCGGGAGGAGTACGACGAGCTGGTGCGCGCGTGGGGTGTCACGCCGTACCTGCAGACCCTGCTCGTCGATGCCGACAGGTAGCCTCGCCGCCGCCCTGATTTCGCTCGCGGTGGCGACCGGTGCAACCGCCGGGCCGACGGTGCTGTTCCGGCTGCAGGACCCGGCGCTCGTGGAGTCCAGTGGGCTCGCCGCCTCCCTGCTGCACGACGGTGTGGTCTGGTCACACCCCGACGGCGGCGACGTTGCCGAGGTGATGGCCGTGGACGGCCGTGGTCGCACGGTCGCCACCGTGCGGTTGCGTGGCATCGACCCCTACGATCCGGAGGCGCTGGCACCCGGGCGCATGCCCGCAGGACAACCGGCGCTGTTCCTCGGCGACATCGGCGACAACCGGGCCCGCCGTCCCAACATCTCGGTCTTCCGGTTCGCCGAACCGCGCAAGTTGACAGACCAAACGGTTGCGAGAACGTGGTGGAAGTTCACCTACCCCGACGGACCCAAGGACGCGGAGGCGCTGCTCGTCGACCCCCGGGACGGGCGGATCTGGATCGCCACGAAGGACGTGTTCGGCGGCGGTCTCTATCGGGCTCCGCGTCGGCTGCACACCGATCGGATCAATGCGCTCGAGCGCATCGGCGATGTGCCCGGCTTGGTCACCGACGGCGCGTTCCTGCCGGACGGGCGGTTCGTGTTGCGCACCTACACGATGGCGTATCTGTATGACCGCCCGGACCGGCTCGTCTCCCGGTCGGTGCTGCCCGAGCAGAAGCAGGGCGAGTCACTGGCCGTAGACGGTCAACGGCTGCTTGTCGGCAGCGAAGGCGTGAGATCCGCGGTCTACTCGGTGCCGTTGCCGACCGGCGAACCGAGTCCGTCGGCGGCACCGTCGGGGACTTCTTCGGCTCCAGCGGCCGGGCCGCAAGGCCGTGCACGGGCCAACTCCGGTGTCTCGTGGCCGGCGGTCGGGCTGAGCCTGCTGACCGCCGTCGTCGTGGCGGTCGCACTTCCCCGACTGCTCCGCCGCCGGGGCCGGTTCAGGGACTGACGGCGGGGCCGGCCGGCACGGCGAAGCGGCTGCGCCCGCCGATCCGCACCCCGATGGTGGCGAGCGCGAGCAGCACGGGTACGACGAGGAACGCCTTGTGCAGCCCGATCTGGTCGGCGAGTGCACCCAGTGCGAACGGGCCGGCTCCGATAGCGAGAGCGGCACCGACCGAGGCCCGCGCCGAGGCCAGGTCGGGTCGGCCCTCGGCGGCGTCGATGGCCCGCGCGATGCCGAGCGGGTAGTGCAGCGCAATGCCCAGACCGCAGGTCAGCAGTCCGGCGACCGCGAGGGGTGCCCAGGTGCTCGCCCAGAACACGGTGAAGCCGGCCGCGGCCACGGCCAGCGCCGCGTAGAGCATCTGGTCGACGCCGAAGCGCAAAGCGAGCCGGCCGCCGACCAGCCGGCCGAGGAACATGCCGGTCACCAGTCCCGTGAGAGAGGCGGAGGCAGCGCCGGGACCGAGACCGTCGCGGCTGCGGAGGATGTCCGCGGCCCACAGGGTCAGGCAGAACTCGCTCGCGATGCATGCGGTCAGCACGCCCCACCCGATCCAGTAACGAGTCGGGAGCTGGGTCGATCCGTCGTGGTGTTCGGGCACCGCGCGGACCGCCGGGATGGGGGTGCGGCCGAGTGCCGCAACCAGCGCACCGACGAGCACCAGAGTGACCAGCACGCCCGCCCGCCAGCCGACTCCGGTAAGAACGGCCAGCCCGACCACCAGCGGCGCGACGATCCCGGCGCCGGCCGCTGTGGCGTTGGCCTCGCTGATCGCCGCTGGGCCACCCGCGCCGTGGTGCTCCATCAGGGTGGGTGCGACGGCGGTGATGGTGAACGACCCACCGAGCGAGCCGAGGAACGCACCGGTCAAAGTCAGTGGCAGCGCGGTCGACGAGACGTATGTGACGACGCCCACACACAGCACCACGAGGCCGCCCCACAGCGCCGTGGAACGGCCCCACCTCCGCACGATGGCCGCAGTCGTCGTACCCGCGACGAACGCGCCGAGCGCGAGGCCGGTGCCGTGCAGCCCCGAGAGGGTGCGACTGATGTCCTGCTCTTCGCGCAACAACGGGACGGTGGGTCCGAAGCCGTAGAGGAAGTAGCCGTATACGCCGAGCTGCAGGTACATGAGCCAGGTCAGGCGATCGCGGTGCAGTTGAGCCACGTCAGGACAGCTGCGGTACGACGTGGTCGATACACGCCGTCAAGGCCTCGACATCGGCCGGCTCGATCGCCGGGAACATCGCGATCCGCAGTTGGTTGCGGCCCAGCTTGCGGTAGGGCTCGGTGTCGACGATCCCGTTGGCCCGCAATGCCTTCGCGATGTCTGCGGCGTTGACAGCATCGTCGAAGTCGATCGTGGCGACGACGCTGGAGCGCTGTGACGGATCGGTGACGAACGGAGCGGCGTAGGGCGACTTCTCGGCCCAGGTGTAGAGGCGCCCGGCGGAGTCGGCGGTCCGCTCGGTCGTCCAGCGCATGCCCCCCTGTGCGTTGAACCAGTCGAGCTGTTCTGCGAGCAGGAACAGCGTGGCCAGCGCAGGCGTGTTGTAGGTCTGGTCCAGACGTGAGTTGTCGATCGCGATCTGCAGGTCGCTGAAGGCCGGGACCCACCGGCCGCTGGCCTGCACCTGCGCCACCCGCTCGATCGCAGCAGGGGACATCAGGGCGAGCCAGAGGCCGCCCTCGGAGCCGAAGGACTTCTGCGGGGCGAAGTAGTAGACGTCGGTCTCGTTGACATCGACCGGCAGGCCACCTGCTCCGGAAGTCGCGTCGACGAGGACCAGTGCGTCGTCGTCGGCGCCGGCCACCCGTCGTACCGGCATTGCCACGCCTGTCGATGTCTCGTTGTGGGTGAGCGCGTAGACGTCGACGCCCGTTTCGGCCAACGGCTGCGGGTGCGTTCCCGGCTCGGACGTGATGACCGTCGGGTCACCGAGGAACGGCGCTGCCTTCGCTGCGGCGGCGAATTTCGAGGAGAACTCACCGAACGAGACGTGCTGAGAGCGCTCCCGGATCAGGTTGAACAGTGCGATATCCCAGAACGCGGTGGTGCCACCGTTGCCGAGCACCACTTCGTAGCCGCCCGGCAATGTGAAGAGATCGGTGAGTCCAGTGCGGACTCGGCGTACGACGTCCTTGACCGTCGACTGCCGGTGCGAGGTGCCCAGGTAGGTCGCACACGTGGCGGCTAGGGCCGCGAGAGCTTCCGGGCGCACCTTGGACGGGCCCGAGCCGAACCGGCCGTCGGACGGGCGAATGCTGTCCGGGATGACGATGTCGTTCACGCCGCCAGCCTAGGTGACTCTTGAGTGGCGCGTTCTGGCCGTTCGATGGCCGAAATACCCGGCCAGAACTCGCCACTCGTCTAGCGGATCAAGTGGTCAGTCGTTCCGCCATCCCGCGACGTCCTGGGGCTTGCGCGGTCCCTCGCCGATGTAGCGCGCCGCAGGGCGGATCAGCCGACCGGTTCGCTTCTGCTCGAGGATGTGCGCCGACCAGCCGGCCGTGCGGGCGCAGGCGAACATCGGGGTGAACATGTGCGGCGGCACCTCGGCGAAGTCCAGGACGACGGCGGCCCAGAACTCGACGTTGGTCTCCAGCACCCGGTCGGGCCGCCGGGCGCGCAGCTCGGCCAGCGCCGACTTCTCCAAGGCGGCCGCGGCCTCGTAGCGCGGGGCGCCGAGCTCCTGCGCTGTGCGGCGCAGCACCCGGGCGCGCGGGTCCTCGGCGCGGTAGACGCGGTGGCCGAAGC
>JBDUAP010000047.1:0-11245 GCA_040004585.1 Sporichthyaceae bacterium | reverse complement strand
AGGCGTTCTCAGAGCCGTGCGAGCACTGCAACGGCCGTGGCTACCACATCCATACCGAGCCGGTCGAGGGTGGCGCCAGCACGTCGTCGGGCGGCTCGGCGGAGCTCAAGAACGGCCGCAGCCGTGGCGGGTCGGAACGCTCGGGCGGGTCCCGCGGGTCAGACGGATCGGGCAGCAAAGCCGCCACGTCGCCGGTCGCCGCCGAGGATCCGGTCGAACCGGCCGGGGCCGGCGACTCCGACGACTCCGGCGGCCCCAGCGACTCCGGGTCCGCGCCGGAGGCACCCAAGTCGCCGCGCCGCCGGCGCCGGCGGGCGGAGGCTCCGGTCACCAGCGTCTGAGTTTGACCCGATGGCGGTCAGATTCGTACCCTTGACCCCTGGTGCCCGGGCACCGGTCCCCGCCTGCGCGCGTTGCGCTTCCTGCGCGGGCCTCGAAGGTTCCGATCTGTTCGAAGAAAGCGAGTCCGCTGTGTACGCGATCGTCCGTGCGGGTGGTCGACAGGAGAAGGTCGCCGTCGGCGACGTTCTCGAGATCGACCGGCTCGACGCCGAGCCGGGCGCGTCCGTCACTCTCCCGGTCCTGCTCCTCGTGGACGGCACCGACGTCACCAGCGACAAGAAGGCCCTCTCCGGCGCCACGGTCACCGTCGAGGTGGTCGCCGCCACCAAGGGTCCCAAGATCGACATCCTGAAGTACAAGAACAAGACCGGCTACCGCCGCCGCTCCGGCCACCGCCAGAAGCACACCCAGGTGAAGGTCACCGGCATCGACAGCGGCAGCAAGAAGTAAGGGGCAGCACCAGATGGCTCACAAGAAGGGCGCGTCCTCCACGCGGAACGGGCGCGACTCCAACTCCCAGCGCCTTGGCGTGAAGCGCTTCGGCGGTCAGCTGGTCAACGCCGGCGAGATCATCGTGCGCCAGCGCGGCACCCACTTCCACCCGGGGCTCAACGTCGGCCGGGGTGGCGACGACACGCTGTTCGCACTCAGCGCCGGTGCCGTCGAGTTCGGCAACCGACGTGGCCGCAAGGTCGTCAACATCGTCCCAGCGCTGACCGACTAGAGCCGCCCCCGCACCTCTCCCCCTCAACCACGATCATGCAATCGTGGTTCAGAGCGGTTTGCCTGGCCCACTCGCCGGGGCATGTCGAACCACGGCTGCATGATCGTGGAAGACAAGAAGAGCGAAGGATGATGAGGCAGCCGTGACCACGTTCGTCGACGAGGTCGTGCTGCACGTCGCCGCAGGCGACGGGGGCCACGGCTGCACGTCGGTGCATCGGGAGAAGTTCAAGCCGCTCGGCGGTCCCGACGGCGGCAACGGCGGGCGCGGCGGCGACGTCACCCTCGTCGTCGACCCCAGCACGACGACCCTGCTCGACTACCACCACACCCCGCATCGTCGGGCGACCAACGGCAAGCCCGGCCAGGGCGGGCACCGCAGCGGCGCCGAGGGCAAGGACCTCATCCTGGCGGTCCCCAACGGCACCGTCGTCAAGACGGCTCGTGGCGAGGTGCTCGCCGACCTGGTCGGCGCCGGCACGTCGTACGTCGCTGCCCGCGGCGGCCGCGGCGGCCTGGGCAACGCCGCGCTGGCCTCGGCCCGGCGCAAGGCCCCCGGCTTCGCGCTGCTCGGCGAACCCGGTGACGCGGCCGACATCGTCCTCGAGCTCAAGTCGGTGGCCGACGTGGCGCTGGTCGGCTTCCCGAGCGCCGGCAAGTCGAGCCTGATCTCGGTCCTTTCGGCCGCCCGGCCGAAGATCGCCGACTACCCGTTCACCACCCTCGTGCCCAACCTCGGTGTGGTGGAGGCAGGCGACACTCGCTTCACGGTGGCCGACGTCCCCGGTCTGATCCCTGGCGCCAGCCAGGGCAAGGGCCTGGGGCTGGAGTTCCTGCGCCACGTCGAGCGCTGCGACGCGCTCGTGCACGTCATCGACTGCGCGACGCTCGAGCCCGACCGCGACCCGCTCAGCGACCTCGACGCCATCGAGGCCGAGCTGGCCGAGTACGGCGGGCTCGCCGACCGTCCCCGCCTGGTCGCCCTCAACAAGATCGACGTGCCGGACGCGCGTGAGCTGGCTGACATGGTCCGTGCCGACCTCGAGCAACGCGGTCTGCAGGTCTTCGCGGTCAGCGCGGCATCCCGCGAGGGCCTGCGGCCGCTGTCCTTCGCGATGGCCGAGGTGGTTCGGGCCGCCCGGGCCGCCGCGCCCGACCTCGCCGCCGAGCGCATCGTCCTTCGCCCGACTGCAGTCGACGACAGCGGTTTCACGGTCATCGAGGAAGACGGCCGCTACATCGTTCGCGGCACCAAGCCCACCCGATGGGTCCGGCAGACCGACTTCAGCAACGACGAGGCGGTCGGCTACCTCGCCGACCGGCTGGCCCGGCTCGGCGTGGAGGACGCCTTGCTGGAGGCGGGCGCCGAAGCCGGCGACGAGGTTGTCATCGGTGACGGGGAGCAGGCGGTGATCTTCGACTGGGAGCCCGCCATGAAGGCAGGCGCCGAACTGCTGCACGGCCGCCGCGGCACCGACCTGCGACTGAACGGCAGGTGAGCGCGGCAGTGAACCCCGACCTGCGTGCAGCTGTGGCCGCAGCGGGCCGGATCGTGGTCAAGGTCGGCTCCTCTTCCCTCACCGGCGGCGCCGGCGGTTCGGCTGCAGGCATCGACGACGCCAGGCTGGATGCGCTGGTGGACGCCCTAGCGGCCAGCCGGGCGAGCGGCCGGGAGCTGGTGCTGGTCACGTCCGGCGCGATCGCGGCCGGGCTCGGGCCGATGGGTCTGACGAGGCGGCCCCGGGACCTGGCCACCCAGCAGGCCGCCGCCAGTGTCGGGCAGGGCCTGCTCATGCACCGCTACACCCAGGCATTTGCCCGGCACGGGCTGACCTCCGGGCAGGTGCTGCTCACGGCGGAGGACGTCGTAAGACGTGCGCACTACCGCAACGCGCAGCGCACCCTGAACCGGCTGCTCGCGATGGGCGCGGTGCCCGTGGTCAACGAGAACGACACCGTCGCCACCGAGGAGATCCGCTTCGGCGACAACGACCGGCTGGCGGCGCTGGTCGCGCACCTCGTCCATGCCGACCTGCTGGTGCTCCTTTCCGACGTCGACGGGCTCTACGACGGCAACCCGCGCACGAGCGCCGCCAGGCTGATCCCGGACGTGCGCAGCGAAGCTGACCTGGCGGCGGCCCGGATCGGGCGGGCCGGCCAGGGCGGTGTCGGCACGGGGGGCATGGCGAGCAAGGTGGAGGCCGCCCGGATCGCCACCGCCGCCGGGATCCCCGCGGTCGTGGCGTCGGTCACCTCGGTCCAGCAGGTGCTGGCCGGGGAGTCTGTGGGCACCTTCTTCCACCCGGTCGGGCGTCGTTCCTCGACCCGGCTGCTGTGGCTGGCCCATGCGAGCACCCCGCGCGGGCACCTGCACCTTGACGACGGCGCCGTCCGCGCCGTGGTCGAGCGGCGCATGTCACTGCTGCCGGCCGGTGTGACCGGGGTCACCGGGACGTTTGCTGCGGGAGATCCCGTGGAACTTCTCGACCAAAACGGCCACGCCGTGGCTCGCGGGCTGGTCAACTTTGACGCGACAGAACTTCCCGGTCTGCTGGGGCGCTCGACGCGTGAGCTGGCGCGGGAGCTCGGACCGGCGTACCGCCGTGAGGTCGTTCATCGCGACGACCTCGTCGTACTGCGCCGCTGATGCAGGGGAGTGTGTGTGGACGGGCCGTTCCTGGTCACTGGGGCGCGGGATGTCGCCGAGGACGTGGATTCGCCACTGGTCGCCGAGCACGTCGGCATGTGGCATGTCACGCTCACAGTCGGCGGTGACCCGGTCGAGGCAGGCCTGATCCGCGGCGGGCTCGAGCGGCTGACTCACGAGCGCCCCTTCCTGCTGTCTGCCCGCTACGCGCCGGACCGGGCCGAGGTGAGGTACTGGGAGGAGGCGCGCGACGTCGACGACGCCGCCGCGCTGGCGCTGCGGCTCTGGGGCGAGCACCGACTTACCGCAGGACTGCCGTCGTGGCGGGTCACTGGCCTCGAGGTCGTGGACCGGGCCACCTTCCAGCGCCGGGCCATGGACAGTCCCGCGCCCGCGCTCGTCCCGGCTGGCGGCGTGCGGCCGTTCTGAGCCGGCGGGGCGGCCGTGCCAGAATCCTGCCCATGACTGCTGCCATCGAGGCTTTCGCCGCGCAGACCGAGTCCGGTCGGGACCTCCCCGGGGAGCCCTGGATGCTGGGGGTCGGTGCATTCGCACTGCTTGTCGTCCTGCTGCTCATCACGCTCGCGTTCGGCAAGGACCGCTAGCAGCGCGGCCCAGGCTCCGGGCTGGAAGGCCCCGCGCCGGTTAGGGTCGCAAGCGTGGAAGAGCCGAGCGATCGCAGCACTGCGCGTCTCGGCGTGATGGGCGGAACGTTCGACCCGGTGCACCACGGTCACCTGGTCGCCGCCAGTGAGGTGCAGAGCATGTTCGACCTCGACGAGGTCGTCTTCGTGCCCACGGGGGAGCCGTGGCAGAAGGTCGGGGGGACTCGCGAGGAAGTCTCTCCGAAAGAGCATCGCTACCTGATGACCGTGGTCGCGACCGCTTCCAACCCCCGGTTCACCGTGAGCCGGGTCGACGTCGACCGGCCGGGGCCGACGTTCACCATCGACACACTCCGGGATCTGCGTGACAAGCGCAGCAAGGACGTCGAGATGTTCTTCATCACCGGTGCCGATGCGCTCGCCCAGATCCTGACCTGGAAGGACGCCGACGAGTTGTTCGAGCTGGCCCACTTCGTCGGTGTCACCCGACCGGGGCACACGTTGTCCGGCGAAGGGCTGCCACAGCAACGGGTCAGCTTGCTCGAGGTCCCGGCCATGTCGATCTCCTCGACCGACTGCCGCGCGCGGGTGCGCAGCGGCGAGCCGGTCTGGTACCTCGTCCCGGACGGTGTGGTCCAGTACATCGCCAAGCACCGCCTCTACCGGGCCGACGGATGAGCGGCAAGCACCGGCGACCTGAGCCGGACATGCTGCCCGAGGCCGACGTGGCCGCTCAAATGGTCGCCGGTCCGGTAATCGCGGTCGAGGCCGCGGCATCTGCTGTGTCCGCATCCGCACTGTCGGGACCCACGGTGGTCGCACGCACGAGCCGGCAAGCGCAGCGCCGGGCGCGCCGGCAGACGCAGCGACGTCAGCTCACGCTGATCGCCGGCACGCTGGCAGCGGTGCTCGTCCTCGTCGCGGGTGGGTGGTGGCTGCTGGGTCGCGGCGGCGGCGGCCAGAATCCGTCCGACGCTGCTCAACAGAAGCAGCGCACCCTGCTCATCCAGGTCGCCGGGCCCGACGGAACGGCGAAGGCGAGCGCCCTGGTCGGCGTACGGACCGATGAGTTGCGGGCCGCGGCCGTGCTGGTGCCGTCGCGGCTGATCGTCGACGTGCCCGGTTCCGGGTCGATCGCGTTCGGGGAGACTCTCGGGTTGCCCGACCACGATGCGCCGGCCAAGGCGCTGACCGATCTCATCGGCGTGACGGTAGACGGCAGCTGGGTGCTCACACAGGCCGGTTTCGCTGCGCTTGTCGACAAGGTTGGTGGGGTCCCTGCCGAGGTCGACGTCGACGTCGTGACCAAGGACGCCCGTGGCGCCGAGCAGGTGGTGGTGCGAGCGGGCTCCCAGCACCTGGCCGGGGCAGCGGCGGCTGCCTACGCGACGTACGCCGCCCCCGAGGAACCGGAGCAGGCCCGGCTCGCGCGCTTCTATGACGTCCTCGATGGTGTGCTCCGTGGGCTGCCGGACCAGGCGCGGGAGATCGAAGGGACGCTGACGTCGCTCAAGGCCGGGGCCAGCAGCACGCTCTCGCCGAGCCCGTTGGCGCAGATCATCGCGGCAGCCCACGAGGTCGGAAAGAAAGGCGATCTGCTCTCCGACGTCTTGCCGGTCAACGCGATCACGAGCGGCTCCGGGGAGGAGTCCTACGGAGTCAACGCCCAGCAGGCGGCAGCGCTGATGGAGGCGCGGTTCGGGCCGTCGCTGGTGAAGGACACGGCGGGAGGGCCGGTCCGGGTGCTCGTTCAGAACGGCGTCGGCACGCCGGGGCTTGTCGACAAGGCGCGCACCAAGCTGGTCAAAGCCGGCTTCCGGTTCGTCAACGGGAACAACGCCTCTGAGTTCGGGCACAAGCAGAGCACGGTGCTCATCGCCGACAGCGCGCCGGCCAGCGTCGAACGTGGCGCCGCGGTGGCGGCGGCGCTGGGGCTGCCGGCCGACACGATCGAGGTCTCCGGGCAGGGTCAGACGGTCGCCGAGGTCATTGTCGTCCTGGGGCGCGATTTCAAGCCCTGAGCCCAGGACATGACATCCTGGTCCGGACAGAGTCGACCGAGGAGAGCGCCGTACGTGCCCATTTCGACCCGCGCCCGCGAGCTGGTGATAGCCGCTGCCGAGGCCGCTTCCGACAAGCTCGCGCAGGACATCGTTGCCTTCGACGTGAGCGACCAGCTGGTGATCACGGATGCGTTCGTGATCTGCTCCGCTCCCAACGACCGTCAGGTCAAGGCCATCGTCGACGGCGTGCAGGAACGTCTCCGCGAGCTGGGCGCCAAGCCGGTGCGCCGTGAGGGGGAGCGCGAGGCACGCTGGGTCCTGCTCGACTACATCGACGTGATCGTGCACGTGCAGCACGCGGAGGAGCGCATCTACTACGCCCTCGAGAGGCTGTGGAAGGACTGCCCGACCGTCGAGCTACCCGACGAGGTACGCCGGGGGCGCTCCGCCCACGACTCTCCCGGGGCGGCCGGAGCCGCGTCCTGACCAGGCCGGGCCGTCGCGTCATCGTCTGGCGGCACGGCCAGACCGGCTGGAACCTACAAGGTCGGTTCCAAGGGCAGATCGACGTCGAGCTGGACGAGGCGGGCATCGCGCAGGCGGCCGGATCCGCTGCCCTGCTGGCCGCGTTGTCACCCGCGGCCATCATCTCCTCGGACCTCCAACGGGCCGAGGTGACGGCGCAGATGCTCGGGCGCCTGGTCGCGCTGGACGTCGTGCTCGAGCCGCGGCTGCGGGAGACCCACGGTGGTGCGTGGCAAGGGTTGACCAACACCGAGATCAGGGAGCAATACACCGGGGACTTCGACGCCTGGGTGCACGGTGCGGACATCCCGGCCGAGGGTGCCGAGGGTCGGGTTGCGGTCGGACGGCGGGCGGTCGCGGCGGTCACCGATGCGCTCGAGGACGTGCAGCCGGGCCAGACGCTGGTCGCGGTGACCCATGGTGGTGCGGCGCGGAGTCTGATCGGGTCGATGCTCGGCCTGCCGCAGTCGAGCTGGACGGTCCTCGGGCCGCTGTCCAACTGCTGCTGGTCGGTGCTGGAGGAGCGAGACGACGGATGGCGGTTGCTCGAGCACAACGCCGGCAGCCTGCCCGAGCGGGTGCTCGGCGATGAGCGCTGACGCGGGTTCAGGAGACCGCGCCCGAACCGGCTAGACTGGCCCGGCCCATCAGGGCTGAGCCGTCCACGCACGGCACGCGACAAGGGGCTGTGGCGCAGCTGGTAGCGCACCACACTGGCAGTGTGGGGGTCAGGGGTTCGAGTCCCCTCAGCTCCACCCCGGATGACCTGCGGCTTTGCCCTCACGGGCAGGGCCGCAGTCCCGTTTCTGGTGCCAGTCTGGTGGCCAGTGGTGCGCTCAGGGGCCCCATAGCGCCGTCCCCATCTGATCCGCGGCCTCGCGCGCGAGCGCTGGCATGACGTGGCTGTAGGTGTCGGTCGTGGTGCGCATCTGCGAGTGCCCGAGCAGCTCCATGACGACTCGCGGGTGGACCCCGGCCTCAAGCAGCAGTGTGGCCGCAGTGTGCCGGCCGTCGTGCAGACGAACGGTGCGCACGCCCGCCGAAGCGAGGAGCGCTCGCCATGCCCGCCAGTCAGCCTTGCGGTCGATGGGACGGCCGTTGGGCTGCGCGAAGATCAGGTCTGAGTCCTCCCACACGTTGGCCGCCGCCATGCGCTCCTCGAGCTGGGCCGCACGGTGCGTCCGCAGCGCCTCGACGAGCTGAGTGGGTAGCGCGAGTGTGCGCCGACTGCGGTCTGACTTCGGCTCCTCGTAGACCAGGCCTTGCCCGGCCACGCGGTGGATGCCGCGCTGTACGGCCAGGGTTCCGCGGTCGAGGTCGACGTCGGACCACCGCAGCGCCAGGGCCTCGGACTAGCGCAGCCCGAGGGCCAGGGCCACGGTCCACCTAGCACCGTTCCGGTCGGTTCCGGCCGCCTTGAGCACCTTGCGTGCATCGGTCGAACTCAAGGCCCCCGACGTCTCCTGGTGGCGTGTCGCCGGTGGGTCGACGAGCGTGCAGACGTTGCGCATGACCTTGCCTCGCTGCATCGCCACCTTGACGGCGCGGGACAGCACCCGGTGGGCGCGGAGGACAGTCGCGGGGGATAGGCCGCGCGCGAGCAGTTGGGCGTAGAGCGCCTCGACCTGTTCGGGCTGCAGCTTGGCCAACGGCTGGGCGCCGATGCCGGGGGAGAGGTGAAGGCGGACGGTACTCCGGTAGCTCTCTAGCGTCCGGGCTCGGACCTTGCGCGCCGCGATGTTGTCGAGCCAGTGGTCGAGCCACTGAGCGACGGTCGGCCCACGGCCGGCGCTCTGGCCCATCCCGTCATCGCGGCGGCGTTCAAGCAGTCGGACCTTGCTCGTGACTTCTGTCCGTGTCTTTCCCGAGACGTGCCTGCGGTCGCGTTGTCCACCGGCTTTGAGCCCCATCGACACGTAGCCGTGCCAGCGGCCGTCGTCTGCCTTGTAGATGCTCATGAGCCGTTCCTCTCATCGCGCTTCGCACGTCGTCTCATTCGTTCGGCCTGGGCTCGCGCGCACAACCGGGTGCAGTAGAGGACGCCCGTTGAGTGGCGGGTGCCCTTGTCCGCGTATCTGGCGCGCCCTCGCTGACGGACGAAGGGTCGGCCACACGTCTCGTTGGCGCATCGACGAAAGGTCTCACCTTCACTGAGGTCATTCACTAGCTGCAGGATCGCCACCGCATACACCGTCGAAGGGGCCGCGTCGTTGACGAGCACTCGGACGTGGAAGTCTCGGAGAGCTGCGTTCGCCCACTGAGCAAAGCGCTCCCACGCATCCTCTGGCGACGCGCATTTTCGCCACGCGGCCTCAACCGGCCGACCCTCCTGGAAAGCCACGAGGTGTCGCGTCAGTGCCTGAACCGCGCGGAGCCGAATCGCGACCTCTTCGACGTGTGCAGGCCAGCCATGATGACGTCTCATCACCATCTCGCGCTCTTGCTCCAGGTCGACGATGTCCATCGTTCGGCCGTTCAGGGCGGCGGTCTCAGCAAGGGCGCGTCGCCACGCGGTTGGGTTGCTGGCCGGCAGATCACGATAGGCGTCGTGCGGCGCGACGGTGCTTCCCAGCGGACCCCAGCAACCTAGGCCGATCAGTGCCTTGAGATCCGCCCTAGATCTAGGGTCGGCGTCCGCGAGTTCGTGCAAGTAGGCCTCAGCCGGCAACCGTGTCGCGGCGTACCACCCGTACTGCGGCAGGAGCCATCCGTCCTCGGTCAGCTCCACGGTGTCAACGGAATCGAGCAGGGGCTCCGCCACCCGATGTCCGGGCCAAAGCGTGGGACGAAACGGTGCCCCTTCGGTCCCTTGCATGGACTCATCATGCCGTGGGACGTTGGGTGCGTCAAGAGTCCCACGGAGTTAGGTGGACCCAAGTGGACGAGAAGTTGCTCTACCGCGTGGAGGAAGCGGGTCATTTCCTCAACATGGGCCGCAGCACGGTCTTTCAGGAGATGGCCGCTGGTCGGCTCAAGTCCGTCCGGATCGGCAAGTCTCGGCGGATCTCCCGAGCGGCGCTCGAGGAGTACGTCGCGCAGCTCGAGCAGAACGCGGCGGCGGCCGCGTCGTGAGCCCAGACGCCTGACCCCCATGCGAAAGGCGCGCCGCCCAATGCGCGCCCATCGCCCAGAACAGGCCCTACGGAGGACCTCGTGGCCAGGATAGATCAGACGGCAGACCCGGCGCAGTCGCAGCGCGGCGGGACTCGCGTGCCACGTCCGGCCGCTAACGGCGGTGATGAGTCATGACCACCGACGACCTGGCCCCTGCACCGTTCCACACCACCACCTGCCCCGACTGCACCGCGGCGTTCGACGAGCAGATGGACCTGCTCCACGACTCCACCTGTCCGTATGGCATCGGGGAGGACCAGACCAGCGACGCGGACCGGCAGTTTTTCGAGGACCATCCCGACGTCGACCACTACTACCGGCCGCTGACCGCTTCCGAGCGCATCACGATGCGCCTCACCTGGACCGTGCCGCTCCCCGAGCGGGGTGAGTTCGCCGGGCGGGTGCTAGTCACCCGGGTCGGTCCGGGTGTGCGCTACCGCAGCTTCGCGGGCGTCGTGTTCCTGTTGGGCGGTACGCGATGACCGCGCCCTTCGACAGAGCGGAGTCGTACCGCGCGCTCGGGTGGACCGGCACCATCCCGCTGCCCCCCGCCGCGAAGTGGCCGCCGCCGGCCGGTTTCACCGGGGACGCCGGGAGGTGGCCGGCACCCGATGACTTCAAGCGGTGGCGACGGGGTGGCTACACGACGAAGGACACGGCGGCCGGCCTGCTGCACCACGACGCCCACAACATCGCACTACGGATGCCGCCCGCCGTCGTCGGCCTGGACGTCGACATGTACGGACAGAAGCCCGGCCGGGCAACACTGGCGGGACTCGAGGACAAGCTCGGGGCCCTGCCGGCCACCTGGATGACCAGCAGCCGCGACGACGGCTCGGGCATCCGCTGCTACCGGGTGCCGCCCGGTCTCATCTGGCCCACCGACGCCGGGCCGGGCATCGAGATCATCCGGCACGGGCACCGCTACGCCGTCGCCGCTCCGAGCCTGCATCCGACGACCGGCCAGCCCTACCGCTGGCTCGGCCCGGACGGAACCGAGACCGACCCGCCACGGCCGGGCGACCTGCCGGAGCTGCCGCCCTCGTGGGTCGCCTACCTGACCGGCACCGACGCCGAGGGCCAGCCGTCCACGTCGCGGCCGGGGTCGCGGGCCAGGCTTCGGGAAGCCCACAAGGCCGGCCGGGACTGGCTTGATGAGCTGCCCGACGGCCAGGCATGCACCTACGTCGGCACGCTGGCCGCGGACTGCCGTGCCGCCGCCACCCGCGAGGACGGCAACGCCTACGACCACACCCGCGACGCAGTGCTCGCCTTGCTGCGGGCCG
>JBDUAP010000332.1:0-3343 GCA_040004585.1 Sporichthyaceae bacterium | reverse complement strand
ATCAACGGGTCGTTCTACTCGCTGCAGCGCCCGGAGAACTATCAGCAGTGGCGCGACCAGACACCTGATGACTTCGTCTTCTCGGTCAAAGGCGGCCGGTTCATCACGCACATGAAGAAGCTCAACGACGTCGAGCCGCCGCTCGCCAACTTTTTCGCTTCCGGGGTCCTGGCGCTCGGCGACAGGCTGGGCCCGATCCTGTGGCAGTTACCGCCAAACCTCGGCTTCCATCCCGACCGGTTGGGCGAGTTCTTCGACCAGCTGCCGCGCACCACCGCCGCCGCAGCCCGGCTCGCCGAACGCCACGACGAGCGGCTCAAGGACCGCGCGTGGACGGTCACCGACGCCGACCGGCCGCTGCGCCACGCGCTGGAGGTGCGGCACTCCACGTTCGAGAACACCGAGTTCGTGGAGTTGCTGCGCCGACACGACATCGCGCTGGTCGTCGCCGACACCGCTGGAAAGTGGCCGTTTCTCGAGGACGTCACCTCGGACTTCGTCTACGCGCGGCTGCACGGCAGTGAGGAGCTCTACGTCAGCGGGTACGACGACGCATCGCTGGAGAACTGGGCCGCGAAGATCCGCTGCTGGGCAGGCGGCGAGAATCCGCCGGATGCCCAGACTCTCGCAGCCCATGCTCCGTCCAACCCGGACGGCCGCGATGTTTTCGTCTACTTCGACAACGACGTCAAGGTCAGGGCGCCGTTCGACGCGATGTCACTGGCCGAGAAGCTCGGAGCCTCGCCCTAGTTCTCAGTGAGCGAGTCGAGAGTGGTCATCTCCTCGTCGGTCAGCTCGAAGTCGGCAACCTGTGCGTTCTCCACGATGCGTTCGCGCTTCACCGACTTCGGGATGACCACGATCTCGTGCTGCAGGTGCCACCGGATGATGACCTGAGCGGGCGACTTCTCGTGCTGGTTGGCGATCTCGACGATGGTGGTGTGGTCAAGCGTCCCGCCGCGTAGGGCGCTGTAGCCCTCGACCACGATGCCGCGCTCGCGGTGGCCGTCGGCCGTCGCCTGGTGGAACAGCAGCGGGCTCCACTCGATCTGGTTCACGGAGGGCGTCACCCCGGTCGCGGTGACCAGCTCGTCGATCATGTCGAGGGAGTAGTTGCTGACGCCGATGGCCGTGGCCAGGCCCTGCTTGTTCGCGTCGATGAGCGCCTGCCACATCTGAACGTCGGCGCCGCCGTCGCTGGGCCAGTGGATCAGCCACAGGTCGACCCGGTCGGTGCCGAGCTTGCTCAAGCTCTCTTGCAGCGTGGACGCCTCGCGGCCGGTCGCGCCGCCGGGCATTTTCGTGGTGATGAACACCTCGTCGCGGTTGACGTCGCTGTCGCGCAGGCCGGCGCCTACCTCGGCCTCGTTGCCGTAGACGGCGGCCGTGTCGATGTGCCGGTAGCCGGCCTCGAGAGCCCAGACAACGGCCTGGCTGGCCTCGGCGCCCTTGATCTGCCAGGTGCCTAACCCCAGCAACGGGATCCGGCCACCGCCGGCCAGGTCAGCAGCTTGGTCAGGGAACGTTGGGTCTGAAGTCATGGGCCGATCCTGCCCCCTCGCCCGCCTTCACGCCCAGGTGGGTGGGATCGTGTCGCGGTGACGACCGTGGACCGGGCGCTTGGTGCCTTCTACGGGTTGGCGGTCGGGGACGCCCTGGGCATGCCGACCCAGATGCTGCCGCGCAACGTCGTGCGGGACCTGTTCGGGGAGATGCCGTGGTTCGCGCCGGGTCCCGAGGTCAACGAGATCAGTGCCGGGCTGACGGCCGGGCGGGTCACCGACGACACGGACCAGGCGGTCATCGTGGCCCGCACGCTCATCGACGGCGGCGGCGAGATCGACCTGACAGTGCTCGCCGAACGGCTGCTCGACTGGGAGCGTGAGATGGCGGCAGCCGGGTCGCTCGACCTGCTCGGCCCGTCGACCAAGCGTGCCCTTGCCGCGGTGAGCGCTGGCACGGCGCCGCGGCTGTCCGGACGCGCGGGCGACACCAACGGCGCAGCGATGCGCATCACCCCGGTCGGGATCGCGACCCCCGCCCGGCCGCTCGACCGGCTGGTCGAGGCTGTCGCGGCGGCCAGCCGCCTCACCCACGACACGACGGTCGCCATCTCGGGCGCGGCCGCGGTTGCCGCGGCCGTAAGTGCGGGCGTGGACGGTGCCGATGTCGCGGCGGCGATCCCGCTTGCTCAAGCAGCCGCCGAGATCGGTGCCGGGCACGGTCATTACGTTCCGGGCGCATCCATCGCGGATCGCATCGGATGGGCGGTCGGACTGGTCGCCGGGAGGTCGGACGAGGAGGCGCTCGACGAGATCGACCGCCTGGTTGGCACGGGTGTCGCCACCCAGGAGGCGGTTCCCGCCGCGTTCGCCATAGCCTCGCTCGCCCCGGTCGACCCGTGGCGGGCATGCCGGCTCGCGGCCCGACTCGGCGGGGACAGCGACACGGTGGCCGCAATGGCCGGGGCAGTTGTCGGGGCGTGCTGCGGGCTGTCCGCCCTGCCCGCCGACGCGGTGCGGCTCGTGCGCGAGGTGAACGACCTGCACCTCGAGCCGGTCGTCGACGGGCTGCTGGCCCTGCGGTCGAAGGCGTCCCATGACTGAACGCGCGATTGCCCGGCTGGTGCTCGTCGGCAGCGTGATCGTCGACATCGTGCTGTACGTCGAGGCGCTGCCCGAACGCGGCGGGGATGTCGTGGCCAGCCGCTCGATGACGACGGCAGGAGGCGGGTTCAACGTGTTGTCAGCGGCGGCCCGACAAGGGCTGCCCTCGGCGTACGGGGGACTTGTCGGCACCGGCCCGTTCGGTGCGCAGGTGCGCGACGCGCTCACCGCGGAGTCGGTGCCCCTGCTCCTGCCCGGGCCCGCGGTCGGGCTGGACACCGGGTTCTGCGTCGCGATGGTCGAGGCGTCGGGCGAGCGGACTTTCGCGACGACCGTCGGGGCAGAGGCCGGGCTGACCGACGACCTGCTGGCGTCCCTCGGTGTCGGTGCAGGGGACGCCGTCTACGTGTCCGGCTATGACCTCGTCTACCCGCACGGCCCGGCGATCGTGAGCTGGCTGTCGCGACTTCCGGAGGATGTCGTGGTCGTGCTCGACCCCGGCCCGCTCGTCGCCGACATTCCTGCCGGGCTGCTCGAGACGGTGCTCGCGCGGCTGACCTGGCTGAGCCTCAGCGTCCGTGAGGCGGCGCAGCTGACGGGCGCGACCGACCCGGAGTCGGTCGCGCGAACCGTGTTCGAGCGGTCACCGTCGCTTTCCGATCTGGTCGTGCGGGACGGCCCGGGGGGCTGCGACGTCTACTCGCGCAGCGGGACAGCCGAGCACGTCGGCGCTCCGA
>JBDUAP010000331.1:0-3361 GCA_040004585.1 Sporichthyaceae bacterium | reverse complement strand
GGCCGGCTCTACGGCCCGCTGACCGCGCTGTCCAACGTGCAGGTCGACGTGATGACGGCCCTGGTGAGCTTCGAGCGGGTCTTCGAGGTGCTCGACCTGCCGCCGATGATCGACGAGAAGCCCGACGCAAAGCCTCTCGTCCGCGGCAAGACCGACATCGAGCTGCGCCACGTCGACTTCCGCTATCCCGCGGCCGACGAGGTGTCGCTCGCGTCGCTGGAGTCGGTCGCCGTGCTCGACCAGGCGCCGAGCCAGGAGGTCCTGCACGACGTCTCGTTCATGGTGCCCGCCGGCACGATGACGGCCCTCGTCGGACCGTCAGGGGCGGGCAAAACCACCATCACCAGCCTGGTCGGGCGCCTGTACGACGTGCGCGAGGGCCAGGTGCTCGTCGGCGGTCAGGACGTCCGCGACGTGACCCTCGAGTCGCTGCACGAGGTCATCGGTGTCGTCACCCAGGACGCGCACATGTTCCACGAGACCATCCGGACCAACTTGCTCTACGCGCGTCCCGATGCGACCGACCACGAGCTGTCAGAGGCGTTGAAGGCAGCCCAGATCTGGGACCTCGTCGCGTCGCTGCCGGACGGCCTGGACACGACTGTCGGCGACCGCGGCTACCGGCTCTCCGGTGGCGAGAAGCAGCGGCTCGCGATCGCGCGTCTCCTGCTCAAGGCGCCGGATGTCGTCGTCCTCGATGAGGCGACTGCGCACCTCGACTCCGAGTCGGAAGTCGCGGTGCAGCGCGCGCTGGAGACGGCACTGCAGGGCCGCACCTCGCTGGTGATCGCGCACCGGCTCTCGACAGTCCGTGAGGCGGATCAAATTCTGGTCGTGGACGAAGGCGCGATCGTCGAGCGTGGCACGCACGCCGAACTGCTCGCTCAGGGCGGCCTGTACGCCGACCTCTACATCACCCAGTTCGCGACGCAGGAGCGCGGCGACCGGTCAGGTTCGCCCGTCGAGGTCGCCTGACTCGGCGAAAGCTTTTCCGCGGAAACGCTTTCCGAACTCTGGGTGTCATCGAGTGGTGGGTTCGGGCCCTTTTCGCGCTCCGGAGGGGCCCGAAGTCACCACTCGACTCCCGGTCCATCACAGTGACCTGATCATGCCGCCGTCCACCGCCATCATCATGCCGGTCACATAGGACGCGGCGGGGGAGAGCAGGAAAGTCGCGACCCGCGCGAACTCCTCCGGTTCGCCGTAGCGCCGCAGCGGGATTTTCTTCTGTGACTCCTCACGGTTGCGACGGCCCTTGGCGCCTTCGCCGTCCAGCTCGCGGATACGGTCGGTGTCGATGCGACCCGGCATCAGTCCGTTGACCCGGATGTTGCGCGGCCCCAGCTCGTCGGCCATCGTCTTGGCGGCCATCGCCAAGCCGGGGCGCAGGCCGTTGGACACGGCCAGCCCGTCAATCGGCTGTTTCACCGACGAGGACAGCACGAACGCCACCGAACCGCCGGACTCCGGCAGCGTGGACACGACGGCCCGGGCCACTCGCATCGCCCCCAGGAAGACCGTCTCGAAACCAGTACGCCAGTCGTCGTCACTCATGGTGGTCGCCGCGCCAGTCGGCGGGCCACCGACACTGATCAGGGCGCCGTCGAGCCGGCTCCACCGACCCATCGCGGCTGCGACCAGCCGCCCCTCGCTGCCAGGCTCGGCCAGATCGACCACCACCGGCATCGCATGGTCGGCGCCCCCGAGAGCATCAGCCGCCGCGGTCAGGGATTTCTCGTCACGGGCGCCCATCACCACCCGGGCGCCCTCCGCTACCAGCGCCTGGGCGCAAGCCAGTCCCAGCCCCCGGCTGGCCCCCGTCACGACGTACACCCGGTCTGTCAGTCCCAGATCCATGCCGACATCCTGCCGTCACCCCCCGGTTAGGGTGCAAGGCGTGCCCGGATCGGCTGGTGAGGACGACGTCAGGACGTGGCTGACCGCAGCCCGCCGGGTCACGGTCCTGACCGGCGCGGGCATCTCCACCGAGTCGGGGATCCCCGACTTCCGCGGCCCGAAGGGCGTGTGGACGAAGAACCCCGCGGCGCAGCGCCTCTTCACGCTGCAGAGCTACGTCGCGGATCCGGCCGTACGACGACTCGCCTGGCGCAACCGGCGCGACCACCCGGCGTGGGCCGCCGAGCCGAACGCCGGCCACCGCGCCCTCGTCGACCTCGAGCGTGCGGGCCGGCTGCGGGCGATCATCACCCAGAACATCGACGGCCTGCACCAGCGGGCGGGCAGCGATCCTGCATCGGTGATCGAGATCCACGGAACGCTGTTCGAGGTCGAGTGCCTGGGCTGCGGCCGGCGGACCAGCATGCGCGAGAACCTGGACCGGGTCGAGGCCGGCGAGGACGACCCGGCCTGCCTCGCCTGCGGCGGCATCCAGAAGGCCGCGACCATCTCCTTCGGCCAGGCCCTGCGACCGGAGGTCCTCCGTCAGGCCTCCCTCGCCGCCGCAGACTGCGACCTGCTGCTCGCCATCGGGACCACCTTGCAGGTGCAACCCGCGGCCGGGCTGGCGGAGGTCGCCGTACGGGCGGGTGCGCGCCTGGTCATCGTCAACCTCGAGCCCACGCCGTACGACCCGATCGCCCACGCCATCGTCCGCGAGCCGATCGGTGCAGTGCTGCCCCGGCTCGTCGCCACGTCTGCCGCGTGACGGTGACGATCACGGCCCTGCGGCGTCCCCGTCGACTGGTGGCGCTAGACCGGGTCGCTGTGGTCGCCCCGAGCGGGCCGCTCGACGCCGACCGGCTGGCTCGGGGTTGCCAGGTCCTCGAGTCGTGGGGCCTGGACGTGGTCACCGGCGCGCACGTGCTCGACCGGGAGGCCCACCTGGCCGGTGCCGACGAGGACCGTGCAGCCGATCTCCAACAGGCCTGGTGCGACCCACAGATCGCCGCTGTCCTCTGTGCCCGCGGCGGCTCGGGGGCGACTCGGCTGATCGACCTGCTCGACTGGGACGCCGTGCTCCGGGCCGAGCCCAAGGTGTTTGTCGGCTACAGCGACGCGACCGCGCTGCACGAGGCGCTCGCGACCCGGCTCGGACTCTCGTCGCTCTTCGGGCCGATGCCCGCCGCCGTGCCGTTCGGCGGCGAGTCGCCCGACCTGCCTTCCCTGCACCACCTGCGCCAGACACTCTTCAACCCGGAGCAGGTGCAGGTGCTCAACGGAGACGGTACGACGTGCGTAGTGCCGGGGCGCGCCACCGGCGTGACCGTCGGCGGGACGCTGGCCTTGCTCGCGAGCACGATCGGCACGGCCGAGTCGCGACCTGCCAGTGGCGGCATCGTCGTCCTCGAGGACATCACCGAACCCGCCCACCGGCTGGACAACCTGCTCACCCAGCTGCTCC